>JAHJCZ010000119.1 GCA_018812705.1 Candidatus Omnitrophota bacterium | reverse complement strand
GGCAAAGAAGATCGATATCTAAATCCTGCAGTATTACCAAACGGTAATTTGATGGCAAGAAGGATCTCTCGTGATGATGATCCTTTCAAAGAGCACAATAGTGATATTGTTCTTTTGGTGCGATATGAAAATGATACAGAAGGCATTCGTTTCAAGCTAGCTGAAGTTCTTATTGAAAATGCGGAAGATCCACGTGTTACTAAGATCAATGGCCGATTAGGCGTTGTTTATGTGAAGGTTGCCGACGGTGCGTGGCACAGCGAGTTCGCTTATATTGATGATCTGGGCCATCCTCTTATGGAGAGCTTCAGAATAGCACGTCCTCAAAAATTCTCTAAAAATACATACTTGACCGAATTAAGTGATGGTAGAGTCGGGCTTATAGACCGTTCGGAACAAGAAGTGGATGGCCACAGAGCGGTACAGATATATCGGTTTGATAATGCTGAACAGGCGCTACATACTCCAGCAGAATATTGGGCGGAACATAGTATTTCAGATTCAACTAGTGTCAGGGTTAATTCAAACTTCCAAGACTTAGTTAGAGTGCCTCTGCTAAATTTCAACATAAGAAATCCGGGAATTGTAAGGATCGTATTTGTTGTCCAAGAAGCATTTATCAGAGGAATGAAGAAGTTGTTCAATATTTCTAAACATACTGAAGATCTTCTGCATATTGTGAAAAATTCACATTGTGGTTTTAACACGATCATAGATAGAGAAGCAGATGATTTTAAAATTGCAATATGTCACATGGCAGTTGTTATGGGCCCGAACGAGAAATATTATCATACAGCCGTAGTGCTTCTAAGCAAAGATGATCTTACTCCTCTTGGAGAGCCTGTAATTATCAGTGATTCTACCAAGCTGAAATTTGTTGGTCATAAAAGAAAAGTTGAAAAGATCAAAGGGATCAATTATTCGACCGGCGTTATGCTTGTGGGAGACAATGTTGTTTTCTACTCGGGAGTAGATGATACAAAGATAGTAAAATTTGAAATACCTGTTGAAGAAGTGATATTTAGATTCTGGACAAACCAAGCACTTGCAAAGAATGAAAAAGCAAGAGATCATAGTAAAGATACTTCTAGGAAGGAATCTCAACCTATTAAGCGTGGCGCAGATGGATTTGTTTTCGATCAATATAAGGAAAATCCTGAGACACTGTTTGAAGGACAATATGGTAATGTTCAAATTGCGAGCGAACGATCGGCTGAAGAAGCTGCTGAGATCAATGCAAAGCTAAATGAAATAAGACGAAAATTATTGGAAGAAGGATTCTTTAGAAAAGACGAAATAGATAACTTACACATAGCAGTATTATCCAACGCTAGAAAATCTGCAACATTCACGATCAGCGGTAAGAACGATAATAGAAAGATCACTTTAAATATAGATGCCCGAACATTCCTCAATGATGACTTCCTGTATATAGTTATCAAACACGAGTTAACGGACCTACGAATAATTACAATATATCCAAATATAAATCCTGCGCTAAGAGAGATGTTCTCATTGATCAATGTGAATATTGCTGAGTTTGCAAAATTAAGAAAAGAAAGTCTTGAGAGGGCGACAACTTTGGTTGAGCAGTACGAGGAGTTTGCTTCTAAAGATATTGGTTTACTAAAAAGATACAGAGACCTGTTAGAAGAACGATCATCTCAAGATAGCGATAAGCCTATTGTTGATATATATCGAATGATCGCAGAAGAAGGCTTTTATTCTCAAGACATTGTTGCAAGCCTATCAAAGGTAGTCAAAGATCATTCAGGGTCTTCAGTGTCTGTTTTAAACATCAGGCTAAATGGGATAAGTCGTTATTTTGAAGCATCATATGAAGAGCAAATGCAAAGGGCTTCATCAGTCAGAGAGGTAACAAGAGATTTTAGAAGCAGGCTAATGTCACTATTCAGGGAATCTCCAAGGAGATTTAATCCTGAAGTAAGCATGACAATAACTCATGTTGGTGATAATTCAATAATTTATGAAATGCTTCATGGGCAAATCCAGCTGTTGTTCATGGATTTACAGGCAGTTGTTAAACGATTTGTTCTTTACTCAAGATCGGTCGGTTCATATTTCTCAAGATTAATTGAGGCAGAAGAGCATAAAGATAAATTCATTGTAGGTGAGAATGTTTTCGATGAATATGCGCTACATGGATCTTTAGAGCCAGCAATTAAAGAGGGGCTTAAAGATTCAGGCGATATTATTGTCTTAACAGAGACAGAGCTTACTGTATGCGTAAAACATACATTTTATGAGGTATTGAGAATAAAGAAGGAGGAAGGAAAGAGATCGATTTTCTTTATTCCAACAGGAGCAACCAGTCTTTTTGGTATCAATGGATCAAGTTTTGAAAATGCATATGAGAGTTACAGGAGTGAATTAGAGATCAATATGCAAAAGAGATATGAGATCTATGATCTTATAAGAGGAACAGTTGTTCGTGAATCAGTTGGCATGCCAGAAGTTGTTTTGGTCTGGGTTCATGATACAGAAGAAGTAAAGCAATGGTTGGATGTTATTGATTCTTATAATGCAGTTATTGCTCCGGATGATGCAGAAAACACTGTTGTTCTTTCACAAAGCAACCCTAGAAGTGGAAACAGCTTGGTTAAAAGTGTTGTATTGCTTATTGCTGTATCAATTGCATTCTTAAATAATACCGTTCAGGCGGCTGTTGTTGGTGCTAATAATATCGTCGAAGCGCCTCAAGAAGGGATGTCTGATAATTTAGGTGCTTGGCTGATAGCTGCAGCAGTAATTACCGGTTTGTTGATCTGGCTTGTTAAGAAAAATGTGAACTTTGCTAAAGAAGATAAAGAGTGCAGATTGGTTATTGAAACAACCGAAGTAGCTACTGATCCGGGGATGTGGCTTATGAGTTTGTTTGTTATCGGAATTATAGAATTCAATATCTATGCTTATGAGATTGCACATATATTAGTGCACACTATTTTGTATACATCGTTGGGTGAAGTAATTATCTGGGTTATACGCCTGGTTTTTGGAGTATTAATTATTGTCTTGATAGAATTCCTTATCTTACGAATTTTCCAAAAACATTTAAAGGAATTAAACATTAAGAAATTATCCCTCCTTTTAAATATATTTGAATTTAGGAATAAACTTATCCAGGTTACAACCCGCATAAAGAAAACATTAGAAGGGTATTCTTTATTAGATAGAGCTATCAAAAGAGGCAGGGTTGAGATAGAAGATGATCCACGTCCTTTTGGAATGAAAAGAGTCAGGCTACTGAGAATCTTAGAGAGAAAAGGATTTGTATATAGCCATCAATACATTTCAGATGATGCACAAATATGGATAAAGAGTCGTACTTCATGGTTGAAAACCAAAGCACTTATTTATAATTCAGTTATCGCGCCGGATGAGGCATCAAATATTGTTGCTATCAAACAAAGGAACAATGTAAATGGAAATAGTTTTGTTAAAGGCATTGCACTGTTTATTGCTGTATCAATTGCATTCTTAAATGATACAGTTCAGGCGGCTGGTGTTTCTTCTCAAAATGTGGTTGAAGCACCTAAAGAGGGGATGTTTGATCATTTAGGAGTTTGGATAATAGTTGCAGCAGTTATTGGTGGTCTACTTGCTTTGGTGCACAGAAGATGGTTTGCTAAAGAGACTATGTTCTTGGGGATAACAAGGACTGAAACCAAGTTAGTTATTGAAGTCTCAGAGGAGATCGTTGATGAAGAATTAAGGCTTATTATAAAAGCATCTGGAGAGATGGATCAAACTACAGGTCAAGAATTTAGTGAGATTATCCAAAAAGCAATAAGGAAAAGTGCAGACTATGATGTTGTAATTGTTGACCTTTCATTGCTGAATAGTTTTAACAGCGTTGGGGCGGTATGCTTAGTTCTGTTGATAAAAGAATTTAAAGAGAAGTTAAGGATCGTTGGATTAGAGAACACGAAGGTAAGAGATATTTTAGAATTGAATAAATTGAAAATTGATCTGGTTTCCAATGATAGCCACATAAATGTAAAGGAACAAGAAGTGCGGTTATCAACAGTAACTGGAACAGTTCAGAAGGCAGAAGCAGAAACGATTGGTTTTGAAGGAGAGGATAAAGAAAATAGACTTAAAGATTTGAAAAAAAGGTTAAGGAAAGCTGAAAATAGGAAGAGACGATTGTTCTTGAAGGCGGAGGTTCCTAGTTCCTTAGATGCCAACAGGCGATTTTGGCTAGCATTCTATGACAGGATGATCGCATTCTTTGATAGTGAAATACGGATGTTAACAGGCTGGGAGGATGAAGTAAATATAAACGACGACATGGATGCGTTTGAGCAGGAACAATTAGATTTAAATGCCAATAAAACATCAATGCCCAAAAGGGATAGCGGTTTTGTTTCGGTTGAAACGCTTTTAGGAATTTCTGGCGCCGGAATAATTTCAATTGGAGGTCTTAAAATTGTCGGTGTAATACTTGCTGCTGGCGCACTTGGTATTTTATTGGTTTGGGCTTATAGAAAATGGTTCGCTCAAAAGGTTTCAGCACATAATGATGTTAAGCGTCATAACCGCCAAACTTATTTGAAGGTTATTGAAGAAATTCAAAAATGGCATTCTGATAATTCCGTTAGGACTACGGATGCTCAATATATTATAGATCTAGAGAAATTTGCACGAAGAATGATCAATGAAAACAAGCTTTATGACCTGCCAATAATATTTAGATTGATCATAAGCCTTAACCTTTTTGATTCAAAAAGATTTGAGACCGTTCATTATGGAATTATAGCGATCTGGAAAGCGTTAATATCTAAAGATAATCCTTCTAAATTGGACCCTCGCAGCTCGGTTAGTTTTATCACTCCACAAGCTTATCATGTTCTATCAAGCAAGCTTTCAGTTTATGAAACAAGTTCTTCAATGCAGGAAAACCGATTAATACGTTTTGCCGTCAATGTTGTTCTATTTGATTTTGTTAATAAAGGCGAACAGCGTTTGGCAGAATTAATGTGGTTAAGAGAGGAAATGGAAAAGGAATTAAAGACACCTGGAACTAGCAAGTTACAGCAAATCACTATTTTGCAAGATCTTCATGGCGGCTTTAGACGTGCTGCAGCATTGATCGGACATGCTCTCGGATTAGGCGTAGATGCTTATAGGCACATTCATACTTTGGAAGATCTAAAAATGTCTTTAGATGCTAAAGGTATAAGCGTTGATAATCAAAACATTAGATTTGTTGGATTGAACGATAAATATGATAGAGGAAATGATCCTAGGGGTATTTTCAATTTAGTCAAATGGTTGCGCGATACAGGAAAGGCAAAGGTATTCTCTGCCAATCATGATACAGCAAGAGCACTTGGATGTTTAGGAATTCAATACATAAAAGGTATTAATATGGAAGCAAAGCATGGTGTTGGATATTTTGCTAAGGATGCAATTGAACACGCAGGTTGGACGACCATTGAATTTGATAGGATCAATGAACACTATTTGAATTCAGAAATAAATAGAGTGAATATTGTTTTAAGGCAGTATGGCCTGCCTGAACTTGAACTGGTTGATATTACTTCTTACCGAATAAGCATTGAACCTGAGATGAAGAGGATCAAGAAAATTAATGCGAAAATTCGTCATGAAAACGAAATGGGTAAAGATAACAAAGATTATACAAGACAAATTGAGCAAATACTTCCTGATATATTTACTCAAACATTAGGATTTATAAGAGAAAAGAGAGAAGAGTATAACGGAAGGATCACTGCGATAAATGATGAAAATGGAATTGATATTGAGCTTATTAGTTTTGTAGAAGTAACGCTTGATAATTATATGGAAAACCCAGAAGTTAAAGAACGTACACTTTGGGAATTGCAGAATTTTAGATTGTTTTACATTGATATATTAGGGAATTTACATATCCACGCACTTCCTCCAATAGACTTTACGACGCGTACAGTAAATGTTCATTATAAAGGGTTTCATGGTCTTGAAGCTTTTGAAATGATCCAAGAAGAGATCCGCAGCTATTTTGAAGGTATGAACACGCTTCCAAATTCAGAAAGTTTTAGAGATAGAATGTGGAGAGAACTAGGTGAGGCCTTTACTATTGTGATGGAATGGTTCTCAGATGTGGATGCGCACATTAAACCTGTTTCTGTTATTAAATTTATGGAGCATGGTGGCCCTCAAGGATTTAACGAGGGATTGATAGGTGCTAGGGCAAGACAGTTTTCCAACAGGCAGGCATCATTTATGATGATCGTTGGGCATAATGAACGAAAGAAATTCAATGATCCCGAAACGCCACTACCATGGATAGTTTTGTCCCCGGAAACTGGCAGTGGTTTAATGAATATAGATTATGAATTGGCAGAAGGATATAGCGATAGGGGCGCGTACGTGTCTTTCTTTAAACGCGATGAAAGTGGAAAGATCACAGGGTTAAGACAATGGGGATTCCCAGAAGCGGATAAAGCTAAAGGTCAAGTGCAGCAGGATGTTGTTGCTATTACAGATATTACATTGACGGATACTGAAGGATTAAGCGAAGATCAACTAGAGTTTTTGAAATATTTATCTGATGGTGAAACTTTCATGTTCTGGTATAGGCATAAGGCATTAGTTGAGATGTATGAGTTGTTGGAAATCTTAATTGAAAGAGCTCAGAAAAAAGGGCGACAGGAAAAAGAGCGTAATTTTATAGCATTAAGTAAATACGTTGAGGCACAGATACAAAGAGAGTTAATGCGACCAAGAAGAAGGTCAAAGATCTTTTATCCATTAGCTGTCCCAGTTAGGATCGCTAAAAGAACAAAAACAAAGAATATGAATGTTCAATTTGTGCGTGAGGGCAATAATTATGTGTTGGTTAATAATAGAAAAGGCCAGCAAAAAGCGCTTGTCGACAGATTAAATGAACTTGCAACTTCAATAAGTCGTCGCGGTTCACCAGGGCTAGCATCAAAATTAGAGAAGCTTTTAGAAAGTACACGATTTGTTGTTACTACCAAGAAAAGATATTTGAAAGATGAAAATAGCGACGCTGTTATGGTTGCATCATGTAATATTAACGAAAATGTAGTTTATTTCCACCCACATTTCTTTAGCCTACCGCAAGCAACTCAAACAAGGATCATTTATCACGAAATTATCAGCCATATTCTTAAGGGTATCTTTAACGAAAAAGAAGCGATGAGAGATACATTAGCATGGTTTGAAAATGGGGAAAAAGTTCAACATCAGAGATTCGGTTTCACTCAAGGAAGATGGCAGCAATTAGAGATGGCCTTATCAAAGATAAGCGGATTTAGATATAAAGGTTTTGACTATGACAGATTATGGATCAAGACAAGGGCGCTGCTTTTTTACGATGGAGAAGGGGATGAATTGATTCGCAAAAGTGTTTTTGAGTACATTTTAAGGATGGCAAAGTTTGTACAGCAGGGGCCACGTCACAGTGGCTCGGTTCTAGGTTTGGCAGGGGAGATATCAGGATTATATGAGATCGTTATTAAAAGAAATACAACTATGAAAGAGATCAGGCTAGGGACGTTAGAATCAGTTAATGAGGTTGTTGATGACGGAGTCGGAGGGGTCAAAGAGTTTGATGCTATAAGCAGTAATACAGTTTTTGAATTTAAATTCCATTTATCCCTTAATAAATTATATCAGCAGGTTATTGGAGTTGATTCTATACGTTTACCGCATTTGAAGGTTTTAACAGATAATCCAAAGCTGCAGCATATACGCAATATTGTTTATTTCGGTGAGGCAGATAACGGCAAGGTAATGAAAGCGGTTCAATTATTTATCGAGAACAGGCCTGAGCTATATTCAAGGATCTTTGTAACAGAAACAAATGGTGTATCTGTTCGTTTGACGCTTGAAGAAACAAGAGAATTCTTACTGGATCCGAACACGATAGCTTTACTACGACAAGAAGAAAGAGGTCACAATGGAAGGTTTATACCAGAGGATTTTGAAACAAACAATGAAGTAATGATGAGCTTGATCGATAAGAAGCTCGAACAATTAGCTGGGGCTAAGTTCGATGTGATTATTTCGGTAAGCAATGTTCAGCCTTCGAGAGTTGCAAAAATAAAGAAAATAGTCGGAACAATAAGCTCAAGTGATAGATCTGCTCAAAAGCAGTGGTTTGCCAGACAAGAAATCATTGAGGAAGAAGAACATTTTGATGCTGTTGGCAGAGGCAGAGATTTTACTAGAGAGCAATCAAGCGTAAAAAGAGATGAAAAATTAAGAAAGAATAAAAAGAGTGGAGGTTTTGCTTTAACTGAAGTTTTAGCCGGTGTTTCAGCTGTTGGTCTTATCAGTGTTGGCGGGATGAAAGTTTTGGTTGCTATAGTAGCCGCAGGAGCACTTGGAATACTTCTTTTGTGGGCCTTTAGACGATGGTTGAATTTACGTAATGTTTTTAAGGCTGCTCTACCAGTAGTCTTGTGTGCAATTGTTGCTGCACTTAGCAATGATAAGCAAACCAGTTTAGTTGGAGTCGCGATAGCTTCCACAGTATTTGTATCAGTATTTACTCTAGCATATTTACCAATAGTGTTTGTTGCGAGGAAAGTACAAGTTCCGGTAGTCAAAGCAGCATTTCCTTATCTATTTGCTGAAGATAATGTTTTAGTTGAAAAAATGTTTAATGCAAAAGAGGAGTTGTTCACTAAGTACAGATGGGTAAGGAGGATCTCTCAAACATTGATCAACTTATTGCCTATTTTATCAATGGGAGCATTTATAGTAGTTGGTCCTTTTGGGGCCCAAGCAGCCATAGATCTAAGTTCTTTTGCTATCGGAGGCATTTGGTTGGTTGCTTTCTTTGCAGCAGGTTGTTTGATCGATATAAAATATATGGATCATCGTTTTTCAAAGCGTTCTTTGACGCAAAATAAGCAGGCGAATTGTGAAAGATCTGACGATGAAGCTCAAGGGCCAACACTAGAAACAAGTGGATCTAAAGTTGATTTTGGTGATGTTGAAATTAATCCTACAAAAGGACCAAGCTTAGAGGCTAATGGAAATGCAACAGGTTTTGGAGAAATTAGTATTGAGTCATCTGTTAATACGCCTACTCTAGAAACAAGTGGTTCAGGAGTAGATTTTAATGATGTTGCGCCGCATGTTGAAGCCAAAGATATCAGGGCAAGTCAGTTAGAGGGAGCAAAGATAGAAGCTAGAGGAAGCCTTGAAGATGTAATGAAATATCTTAAAGAGAATAATAGAGGCTCATGGGCAAAACATCTTGAACAAGCTTATAGATTTGCTCAAAAAACAGCTGCAGCATTAGCTCGTGAAGAATATAAACCTGAAATAATCCTCGTTAATAAATTTGCACATGCAGCAGCAAAATTCGGAGATGTTCTTGTTGTGCATGTTGGGACATTGCGTTCACCGGCATACGCTAAAATGCAGTTATTAGAAGAGTTCATTCACATTGCAAGATATAGGGCAGGAAAGATATCAAAATATGAAGTTGCTGTTGATGAAGTATTTACTGATGAGGTCCTAGCTAAGACTTTCAATAGATTTAGTGCCCCAGAGCAAGCAGAGTTCCTTAACTTTGTTTGGGAGCAGCGTGCTGATAAAGCAGGCCTGTGGCAAATTTATATCAGGACTTATCCTGGATTTAGATGGATGAAAAGTGCCAAATTCAGCAGCTTGATACATATTTTGAAAACACAATATTTTGCAGGTGATGATCAGATCAGAGAATTAACAAGATTAAGAAGAAAAGGTGGAAAATTAAGAGAGCTGGTTTTTGAATATGCGGTAAAAGATGGTGTTTATAGAAAAGGTATTGTTGATATCCTTAAAGGAATTATTGCAACAGGTAAATTAGAGTTCGTTCATCCTTTCCAAGACAATAGTGATATAGCAATGACAAGAATGGAAACAGCAGGTTCAAAGATCAATGAAGGAAATGAATCTCAAAATAATGCTGATAAAAATCCCGAGTCAAATGAAAATCAAGTTACTGAAAACAGCAGTAATTCAAGTGCAGGTCTTGGAGCACCGGATGCATTAGTAGAAGGTTACGCTTCATATTCAGGAATGATCTCAAAAGATGTTTCAGTAAGAACTGCTGAACTTGGTTGGGAAGATGGAACAATTGAGAAGGATGTTGAAGATGAGGATTTGGTTTTTGCTCGCGAGGAGGCTATTAGTTATTTAAGCGAAACTGGTGTTAAGCATGAGAGAGGGCCGCCGATACATATTATAGATACTGATGAGATCACGTTTGGTGCTGTTTATTTGGATCACTATACAGGAGAAGAAAGTTATAAGAATGGAGTTTATTTTGAAAGTTCATTCCTTAAATCAATAAGAAGTGAATCCCACCCCGAAACGATGCTTGCCCGGGTTTTTGTCCATGGACTGAACAATGAGACGTTCATTAAGAATATTATTACTGAGCTTGCCTTTGCCTTGAAGTATTACCAAGAAGCTATTGAGACAAGAGATCTTGAAAGCAAAATTAATAGATTGTTATCTGAAATACAAGAAAGAAAAGCTTTAGAAGGTCCAGACTGGGCATATAAATATTATCAAGAATATATTAGCTTCTATTCCAAAACAGAGGTGGCTCAAAATATATACGAGATGACGCTAATTAATTTGCTATGGTCAACTAATTGGGATGTTCGAAATGGAGCAGACTGGATAATTTCACAGGACGAATTCTTAGGTAAGGTTGAGCGTGACCTTGTTGCAAACTTGAGTTCCGATAGAAAGACAATATTAAAGATATTATTATCAAATTTTGCTTTTTCAATGAAAGAAGAAACACTGATAGGATATTACTACTCTTTAGAAAGTGATCCTGATGCAAACAGAAAAAGAAGATGGATCAAGAATATTCTTTTCAGTGCTAGTGAAGTTAGTGCAGAAAGGGAACAAGCTAAACATATTTTAGATAGGATATTAGACACTGATTACAACTTAAACCGTATTGATCTTGATATTGATATACGTCGAGCATGTTTATTAGAAGGGGAGCGCAAGAAATTTGTTAGTAAATTGAAAGAACGTTTAGGGATTGATATGACACCTCGTAATCATGTTCGTTCTGAAGGAGGCCTTTGCAACACATTAAGATACGGCTTATGGAAGAAAGGGAACGAAGGAAAGCAGACATTTACTCAAGACGATCCATTCACGATCAATATTAAACATTCATTCTTAAGCAAGGATACATTTCCCAATTTAGTTCTTGTCTTCAAAACGCAAGGAAATGTATCTTTTGAAGTATCTTTGGCAGAACATGAAGGAGTATGGCGCGAGAATGTACCGCCGACAGTTCACTATAAATATCATGTAGATCCAAGATGGGCAGAAGGTGATATGCAGATAGACCTTGTTCTAAGAACAGAGGAAGGCGACAGGGAAGTTATTCTTGAGACAAGGAAGTTCAAAGAGATCAAGAAGATGAAGCCAAGAAGTATTTCAGCTGAGGCGTTTGATTATCCAGTGGTCAAGGCACTTAAAGACAAGTGGATAGCATTGTTTACAATGGAAGCAATGATGACACGATTTGGAGCATGGACGATACCAGTCAAGAGGGTAACAGAGGCAGGATTATATGATCTTCTTAAAGAGAATAAATTATTAGCGATCGACAAGTCAGACAAACAATACATGATATGGCAGGTATCAAGCGAGGAGGATCTGAAGGATGGATTAGCGAAGATCGAAAATTTACCAGCAGCAAAAAGAGAACAGATAGTAAGATTGTTCAATCAATCAAACGGACTTTCAGGAGCAATGGAAGGCGGATTAGGAATTCTTATCGGGTCATTCTTAAGAGCGCTTAGATACAACGGGGCAAAATATGTAGTACCGCTGCTTAAGTACAGGCGAGGTGTTGTTCAGACAATGAAGAATAAACGATATGTATTGTTTGAGGTGTCAGCAAATGTTACGCAGGATATATTCTGTGAAAGTATAGTAAATATAGCAAAAGGTATTTATGTTCCGCCTTCAATGAGGAACAGGAAGCTGGCAATAGCTGATATACCTAAGAAAGATCAAGATATTGAAGAGTCACTTAATCATATCAAGAGGGTATTGTTCATCGGGTCAAAAGGAGTGAATGAAGATGCAAGTGATATATATGGACAGGTAAAGAACTTATCAGGGCCAAGGCGGGTATTGATAATCGAAAAGCAGGCAGAGGATGAAGGCAGTAAAGAATTTGAAGGGTTAGTCAGTGTTCTTAGGAATAACTTTAATAGACAGAATCAGACGGGAATGGTAAAGGAAGTACGCGAGGTCAGGGATACAGTTAAGACACCTGAGATCTTGATCGAGAGAGAATTGGATTGGGACCTGTTAAAACATAATGATGATATTGAAACCTGGGAACATGACAAGACTATTGAAATCAGCGTTCCTTTGTATGGCAAGGAACAAACAACAACAGTTGAAATGTGGAGATTGAGAGTAAAGGGAGCATCGGAAGATGTTGTAGTGCCTCTGATCAACATACCAGAAGGAATAGCAGATGTTCTGTATCCAGGCCAGCCTACAAGTGAACAAAGATTTGCACAAGCAGTATTCTATACAAGAGCGGCAATGGAAACACTAAAAGCATTAAATGTCTCGCCTGAGATCGTGCAGGTACACGAAGCATTCCCGGCAGTATCGTTTGCAGTTGACTTGTTGAAGAATGCAAGGTTTAGCACGGCGCCTGTTCTAAAGAAAGTCATTGATTCAATTAATAAAAATAAATCCCGAGTTATGGCATTTGCACATACAGTAGTGCCACAAGCATTTCCGGTGTTCGGGGATTTTGGAATGGTCGAGAGAGTATGCGGATGGAACAGAGAGATGTATCAAGAGTATGTTACACCGCGAGATGATGCAGAAGTATTTGATCCATGGTATTCAATAAGCAAGATATCAGG
>JAHJCZ010000118.1 GCA_018812705.1 Candidatus Omnitrophota bacterium | reverse complement strand
CTTTTTTATTGCGCCTTTCTTTGGGGCAATTTTTGGTTTAATTGAAATGTTGCGCACCAAAGATACAGCAATAGCTTATGGCCCTTTTTTGGTTTTAGGGTCATTAATAAGTTTATTTTATGGGGATTGGATCATCCTATGGATAATAAATGGGTATAGGTTTTAATTTGAAAAATCAATATATTAATTTGTGAATATGAGAGTTGATAATAAAAACATAGCTTTTGTCGGGTTTATGGCGTCCGGGAAATCTTCTGTCTCAAAAGAGTTATCCTTAGCCCTAGACAAAGAGATGGTCTCTAGCGATGATTTAATCGTAGAAAAAGAGGGAAGGTCGATAAAAGATATATTTGAGAGATCAGGAGAAGAGTATTTTAGGAAATTAGAGGTTGATGTTATTCAAGAGGTCTCAAAAAAAGAGAATGTCATTATTGATTGTGGTGGCGGAGTTGTGATGAATCCTGTGAATGTAGAAAATTTGAAGAAGAATGGAGTCCTCGTATATTTGTCGATTTCGCCAGAATTAGTTTACGCAAGAATAAAGGGAACAAAGGACAGGCCACTTCTAAATGTGGAAGATCCGGTTGCAAAGATCAAAGAATTATTGGAACATAGAAGGCCATTTTACGAAAAAGCTGATTTTATTATTAAAGTGGATAATAAGGTTATCGGAGAGGTATGTCAGGAAATATTAGAATTGTTGAATTATGAATGAAAATGATGCATTGTTAATCCTTAATGCAGTTGATGGTATTGGGAACGCTTACATAAAGAAATTGATCGCTTTTTATGGCTCCGCGATGAAAGTGTTATCTTTAAGCGAAGCTGCCTTATCAGAAGGTCGCATTGTTCCTTCAAAAGCTGCAGCAAATATTTTGAAATTTCCTAAAGACAAATTCCTCAAAAGTGAATATAATCTAATAAACAAAAAACGAGTAAGAATAATTACTGCACTTGATAGTGATTATCCTTCGAGCTTAAGAGAGATACCTGATGCACCTTTTGTTCTTTATGTTAAAGGCAATATTCCAGAAGACCGTTTAGCCTTGGGGTTTGTTGGTTCCAGGAAGGCTTCGATATATGGCATGAATATCGCGGAGAATTTTGCTTTAAGGTTTGCGGAACTTGGAATAACAATTGTTTCTGGTATGGCTAGAGGGATCGATACGGCTTCTCATCGAGGTGCTTTGAAGGCAAAGGGTAAAACGGTTGCGGCGCTTGGTTGCGGGTTGTCAAATGTTTATCCTCCAGAGAACAAAAAACTTCTTGAAGAGATCTCTGAGAATGGTGCAGTTGTCAGTGAATTCCCGATGGAGACACAGCCTCTGCCTCATAACTTTCCTAGAAGGAACAGGATAATCAGTGGCTTGTCTTTAGGTGTTATAGTTGTTGAAGCAGCTCAAAGAAGCGGGGCATTGATAACTGCAGACTTCGCCCTTGAGCAGGGAAAAGAAGTTTATGCTGTACCCGGAAAAGTTGATTCACCAACTTCAAAGGGTGTGAATAATTTAATTAAGCAGGGAGCTAAATTAGTGACTTGCATTGAAGATGTTCTTGAGGACCTAAGCCTGCAGCTTTCTGACTGTTTAAAGGATGCTGAAGAATTGCAAGGCCGGGATTCGAACCCGAGGACCACGCGTGAAGATCTTGATCCTGAAATAAAAATGATCTTAGATTTTATCGGAAGCAGAGCGGTTCAAATTGATGAGATAGTTGACAAATTAGAAATAGATGTTAAAAGATTAGCAGTGGTTTTATTCCAGATGGAAGTTAAAAGGCTAATTAAGCAGTTACCAGGTAAAAATTATACGGCAGTTTGATCAATAAAAGAAAATTAAATTATGGCAAAAGCAATAGTAATAGTTGAGTCTCCTACAAAAGTTAAGACAATAAATAAAATACTTGGGAAAAATTTTAAAGTTGTTTCTTCAATGGGTCACTTAGTTGACCTGCCAAAGTCTACGCTGGGTGTTGATATTGAAAATGAGTTTGAGCCTAAGCTTATTGTTGTAAGAAAAAAGCAGAAGATACTTACCAAATTAAAGAAGGATTGTGAAAAGGCCAAAGAGATATATTTTGCATCTGACCCTGACCGTGAAGGAGAAGCGATAGGGTGGAATCTGGTGAGTCATATTGGTAAAGGGAAAAAGATCTGTCGAGTTACCTTTCAAGAGATCACAAAAGAAGCTGTTCTTAAGGCATTTGAGCATCCACGCGAATTTGATCAAAAAAAGATCAATGCCCAGATGGCGCGTCGTGTATTAGATAGAATAGTAGGGTATAAGATAAGCCCTCTTCTGTGGAAGAAGGTCGGGTCAAGGCTTAGCGCCGGGCGTGTCCAGTCCGTGGCTTTAAGGATAATCGTTGATCGTGAACGTGACATAAAGAAATTCGTCCCAAACGAATATTGGCAGATAGCAGTAGACCTTAAAAAAGAAGGATATGATGATATTCTTGAAGCGTCATTCGAGAGGATCAATGGAGAAAAACCTGAAATCGGCTCACAAGAGAAGGCTAATGAAATCGTTGAGAACATCAATGAACAGAACTTTGTCGTAACTGATATAACAAAGAGGCAGATCAGTAGAAAACCTCAGCCACCTTTAAGGACCAGTACACTGCAGCAAGAGGCTTTTAACAAGTTAAGATTTAATGCATCAAAGACAATGATGTTCGCTCAACAGCTTTATGAAGGTATTGATCTTGGGGATGGTGAGACGGTTGGTCTTATCACATATATGAGGACTGATTCCGTGAATGTCTCCAATGAAGCAATTGAGAAAGTCAGGAGTTTTATCGGCAATAATTATGGGGAACAATATTTACCTGAAACCCCTAATAAATATAAATCCAAAAAATCTGCGCAGGAGGCACATGAGGCAATTCGCCCATCAGATGTTTTGCGCAAGCCAAGTGAGCTTAGAAAGTATTTAGATGATGATCAGTTTAAATTGTATGAATTGATTTGGAATAAGTTTGTAAGTTCGCAAATGGTGCCATCAGTATATGAAAATAAGAAGATCGAGATCGCAGCAGGAAATTGTCAGTTTGGAGCTTCAGGGTCTACTCTGATCTTTGACGGATATCTTACAGTTGAAAATGAAGCAAGAGAAGAAGAGTCAAAGATCGATTTTTCTCACTATGATAAAGGAGATAATCTTAATCTTGTTGAAGTAAAGCCGACACAGCATTTTACTAAACCTCCCCCAAGGTTTTCAGATGCTAGCTTGGTAAAGGCTTTAGAAGAAGATGGGATCGGAAGACCAAGTACTTATGCATCAATTATTCTTACTTTGGTCATGAGAAATTATGTTGTAAGAGAAAAAGGATATTTAGGGCCTACTGAATTAGGCATATTGATAAGTGATCTTTTAGTTGAATATTTTTCTAAGATCATGGATGTAAGTTTTACTGCAAAGATGGAGGAAAGCCTTGATCTGATCGAAGAAGGCGACCTTGATTATCATATTTTGTTGAAGGATTTTTATCAGCCTTTTAAGGAAGAGTTGGATTATGCTGAGGCGAACATTGTAAAGACAGAGAACTTTGTAGATAAAGATTGCCCTGAGTGTGGAAAGAAATTGGTCATCAAGTGGGGACGAAGAGGTAAATTTTTGAGCTGCAGTGGATTCCCAGATTGTAAGCATGCTGAGCCGTTCACATTAGGTATTAAGTGTCCAGAAGAAGGTTGCGATGGAGAGATCGTAAAGAGGAAATCTGCAAGAGGAGCTTTTTATGGATGCACTAAATACCCTCAATGTACATATGTTTCAAAAGAACTTCCCGAAGAAGCAGAATAATATTGAATAATTTCTGTATATAGAGCATCTTCTAAGTGATAGAATAATCTTCCTCGTTGGCCTCTTCAGCCTCTTCATCCTCGCCGCGATCTTCGTCCACGTCGTGACCTTCGAGCGCT
>JAHJCZ010000117.1 GCA_018812705.1 Candidatus Omnitrophota bacterium | reverse complement strand
GGTTAAGATTATCAAAAAAATGCAAAATTAGATACTCTAAAAAAGTATTGGGAGAATACATTGTTCACAATTTGTCTGTTTCTAGCCGTATTGAAAAGCAATCAAACTCTTTGATGAATGTAATAGATTCTCACTTTAATGATATGAAGAGAAAAAGTTTAATTCACAAATATAAAATGCAAATCAGAAGATCAGAAGTATATCGGCAAGCTGGAAGAGATTTACTTAAAGTTGAACAAGTATCTTCTGCCATAAAGTATGCGTTAAGAACCTTTTATTTAAATCCGTTTAACCTTAAGAATATGTTTTTATTTGCCAAAATATTTGTTAATCATTTTAATAAATTTATGAAACATATAAGGTGATTGAAAAGCAATGGGAGAGGTCTCTAATAATATCTGAATGAAAAGGATAAAATCTTTGAATGAAAAGAATCGCAATTGTTTGTACGGGCCTAAATGAGTTGGGTGGTACAAATAATCACCTTAAAAAAATATATCACAATCTTAACAAAGATAAGTTCGAAGTATTTTTGGTTTTCTGTTCTTCGATCAAAGATGAGCTCGAAAGAATTTTGCTTTCATCTGGAATAAAAGAGGAACATTTGTTTGTTATCCCGAATGTTCATAAAATACGGATATTTCCTTTGATATGGGAACTGAAAAATTACTTTAAGGAAAAGAATATAGATATTGTACATACGTTCCATATCCAATCTGATATTTTTGGAGGAATTGCGGCAAAACTGTCAGGAATCAAAGAAGTATATTCGTTTTTTGAATCGAAAATAATGCAGGAAAGTATGTCAGTTGTTAAAATGGTCTTTTACAAGACCATGAATGTTTTTATTAAGTGTATTTTTAAGAAGACATTAGTTGTCTCAAATGAAATAAAAAGTGAATTGATCGGTATGAATTTTCGCAATGTGCATTCTATTGAGGTTGTCCATGTTGGTATTGATGTTCCAGAAGATTATTTGAAAAGAAATTATTAACTAAAGCGAATTGCCCATAACGCACCTCAAATAGGAACAATTGCGAGATTTAGCAAAGAAAAGGCAATAGATAGAATAATATCAATTATTCCAAAGATAATAAATGAATATCCCAAAGCCAGGTTTGTTCTTATTGGCGATGGGCCTGAGAGGAAATATCTTGAGAATTTGGTCAAAGTCTTGAAAGTTGAAGCTTATGTTGAGTTTAAAGGATGGGTAGATAATATATACGAAGAGCTTGAGAAGATGGATATATTTTTGCTATCATCACAAAGAGAAGGATGTCCGAATGCATTGCTTGAAGCGATGCTTTTGAAGAGGGCCGTTGTTGCTTCCAATATTGAAGGGGTAAATGAGGTCTTAGACAATGGGGTCAACGGATTGTTAGTTAATACAAGCGATACCGAAGATTTTGCAAAAGAAGTATTGTTCTTATGCTCAAATCCCAAAATGGCTGTTCAATACGGCGAGGAAGCATCTAAAAAAGTTTTAGGTAGTTTTACCATTGAAAAAGAGGTCAATGCCCTGGAGCGGATCTATTCTGAATAAAAATAGCTTGGTTAGTATAATATTGTGAAAGAGGTTAAAATGTCTAAAAGTTATTTGATAACCGGAGGTGCCGGTTTCATAGGAAGTAATTTTGTTGAGTATGTTTATAAGAATGAACCGGATGCGAAGGTTCGTGTTTTGGATAAGTTGACATATTCAGGTAATCTTGAGAATCTAAAACCATTCGAATCAAAAGAGGGCTTTGAATTTATTCACGGGGATATTTGTGATAAAGAATTAGTCAAGATAGCAGTCAAAGGCATGAATATTGTTGTTAATTTTGCAGCTGAGGTGGCTGTTGACCGATCTATAGATGAGCCCGAATCTTTTTTAAAAACTGATATATTCGGTGTTTACACTCTTTTGAATGAATTGAGACAAAGTGATTGTTTGGAAAAATTTATTCAGATTTCCACGGATGAGGTTTACGGTCAGATCATGGAAGGCAGTTTTACTGAAACATCTGAATTGAAACCAAGAAATCCTTATTCTGCTTCTAAGCTTGGAGGGGAAAGGCTTGCTTATAGTTTTTTTGAAACATATGGATTGCCGGTTATTATAACAAGGGCGTCTAATACCTATGGGTCTAAAGCTTATCCCGAGAAAGTGATCCCGTTGTTTATTACGAATTTGATAGAAGGGATTCAAGTTCCTGTATATGGGGAAGGCAAACAGATCAGGGATTGGCTTTTTGTTGAAGATCATTGTTCCGGAATATTTTCTCTGATTGAAAAAGGGAAGAATGGGGAAGTTTACAATATTGGTGGTAGTCAGGAGTGTACAAATATTGATCTTACAAAAATGATGTTAAAAATTATGGGGTATGATGAAGAAATGATCAAATTTGTTAATGATAGGCCTGGACATGATTTTAGATATAGCCTCGATACATCAAAACTTAAAGGGTTAGGATGGTCGCAAGAATATGATCTTGAAAAAGGTATGCAATATACTATCGATTGGTATAAGAACAATGAGTCCTGGTGGAAGCCGTTAAAAGAAACACTTGATAAGAGGTTTAAGACTGGATTTTGGGGAGACAAGGATGGTGTAAAATGAAGGGAGTGTTGTTAGCTGGTGGATCAGCGCAAAGGCTAAGGCCTTTGACTAAGGTAACGAACAAGCATTTGCTTCCTGTTTATAAAAAACCAATGATCTATTATCCTTTGGAAACACTTTTGAATGCAGGAATAAAAGATATTTTGATAGTTACTGGAGGAGAGCATATTGGACATTTTTTCAATCTGCTTGGAACTGGCAAGGAATGGGGTGCGCGTTTTAGTTATGAGATCCAGGAAGGAAGCGGTGGAACCGGTGCGGCTTTATTGCTTGCTGAGAAGTTTGTTAATGATAGAGAGTTTATGGTCATTCTAGGAGATAATGTTGTCAGTGAGAATGTTGGTCGGTTCATTGAAGATTTTAAAAAAGATACGGAGAAGTTCAAGGCTAAAGTTCTGATTGCGAAGGTTAATGATCCTGAGAAATATGGGGTTGTTACCTTTAAGGGTAATAAGATCGTGGATATTGTCGAAAAGCCGAAGAAACCCAAATCAAACTATGTTAATACGGGTCTTTGGATGTTCATGCCTGAAGTATTTTCTCTTTTGAAGAAACTCAAAAAAAGTCCTCGTGGAGAATATGAGGTCACGGATGTTCTATCTCATTATGTAAAAAGTGAGCAGCTTTCTTATTCTATTTTGAAGTCACAATGGACGGATGCTGGAAGTTTTGAGTCTTTGTATAAAGCGACTGTATTGATGAAAAAATTGGAAGATAAAGAAATGAAAAGGAAAAAGGCGAAGAAGTGAAGATACTTATAACTGGTGCAAATGGTTTTGTTGGCAAGACCTTGGTTAAAAGGTTGATAACCTCTGAGCATGACATATATGTTTTAGATATTGATTTTGATGGATTTGAATATATTGATAAGGTTAAAGGATTGTTTCAGCAAGATATATCTCGATCATTTAAACTGAAAGAAGAATTTGATTTTGTTTTTCATTTAGGGGCATACAATGTAACGCATGTAGGAGAAACAAGTTCTGATAAGTACAAAAGTGTGAATGTAGAAGGAACTGCTAATTTATTGGGATCAGCGAATATCAGAAATTTTGTCTTCCTTTCAACGATAAAAATCTATGATCACGCCTGTGCACGTATAGATGAAAATGCTCCGTTAGACCCTGTCAATGCTTATGAAAAGAGTAAGCTTGATGCGGAAATAATATGTAAAGAAAAGTTTTCAGGTGAGAACTTATACATATTTCGGTCTGTCAATATTGCTGGCCCAGGACAATTTGAAAAGGCATTGATACCGGTTCTTTTTAAAAATTCTATTTCTGGACAGCCTCTAGATGTTTTTGCTCCAAGAAAATCAGTTATTCATCTTCTTTATGTTGAGGATATTGTTGATCTTTTTGAGGGATTACTTTTTGAAAGTGTAAAAGGGTCTATTTACAATTTGTCGTCAAAGGAAGATATTTGTCTGGATGAATTGGCAGAGATGATAGTTGAGATAACTAATTCTAAGTCAGAGATATTGCTTAAGAATGATTCACCTGTTATCGAATCAAAGATCATTATTGATAAAGTGCGTAAAGAGCTGGGTTGGACTCCGAAAACAGACGTAAAAGAGATTTTAAAACTGTATTACGGATCTATAAAGAATTACTGAAAATGAATAAAAAAGAGAAAATATTGATATGCGGCATTTTGCCGCCACCGAACTTTGGTCACAGCATGATGTATAAAATGTTGATGGATTCAAAGTTTGTCGATGAATTCGACATTATTTTTCTAAATATGAAGTTCTGGTCCTATAAGCAGCATAAGAAGGTAACGATCGATAAGTTGCTAAAACTTATAAAATATTATTTGCAGTACGTATTTATTCTAATTTTTAAACGGCCTGATTATGTCCTTTATAATATGAGTTTCTATAAAATGCCGTTTTTGAAGGATTTTTTATTTTGTTTTACTGCAAACATATTTAGATGCAAATTTATTGTTCATGATCTTGGCCAGTATTTGTCAGAACTCTATGAAAACTCATCACCGTTTATGAAGAAATTGGTGCTTTGGTTTGTTGGCCATATTGAGGCATCGATCATTATGGGCGAAAATGTCAGAAAAGTTTATGAGGGATTTGTGCCTCAGGAAAGGCTTATAGTTGTTCCAGGATCAAGTCATGATACGGCTGATCTAGTAGTCGAACCTTTGTCAACAGAGAAGAAAAAGGAATTAGGTGTAAAAGTCCTGTATTTTTCTTATCTAAGTGTTTCTAAGGGGATATGGACAGGATTAGAAGCTGCTAAAAAGGTTGTAGAGAAGAACAAAGAGGTCAGTTTTATATTTGCAGGTCCAGTTGAATCAGCTGAATTAGAGGAAAAGATTAGTGAATATATAAAAAAACATAAATTAGAAGCAAATATTGATATTGTTGGATATATTGAAGGCGAATATGAAAGAACTCAATATTTTAGGAATTGTGATATGTTTATTTTTCCGACACATAGAGATGTATTTGGTATAGTGCTTTTACATGCGATGGCGGAATCTAAACCTCTAATTGCCTCGAAGGAAGGGACTATTCCTGAAATTGTTGATGATGGGAAGACAGGTTTACTTTTTCCAAAGGGAGATTATCTGTCCTTATCAGAAAACATCCTTATTTTGGCAAATGGTGCGGATCTAAGAAACCAAATGGGCAGAGCTGGTAGGCAAAAATATTTAGATAAATATTCTCCAGAAGTGTATGGTCAGCATATGATAAGTGCTATTAAACAAATATGTAGTATTTGCTTGAAAAATTTTAAAAAATAAAGAGTTTCGTTTTATATTTTTTGTTGTTATAACTTACAGAAAAATGAAAGGTTGAATAAACGGGTTATTGCTGATAATGGAAATAATTAAAAAATACTATAGCCAATTTTCAGAATTTACTTTTTTTCTTTATATACTTGGCATTATGTCATTCGGTCGTATTTTTGCTATTAAGCATTTCATGGTTAGTAAAATACCAATGTTTGTTACTGAAATTGTACTTTTTATATGTTGTCCATATGTTTTTATGAATTATCATAAATTACTAAAATTGCCGAAAGTTTTTATTTTTGCTGCTGGCGGATTTTTTTCTCTGGGAATCTTTCATCTTATTTCCGGATTATTGTCTGGCAATCTTTTTGCTTTGAGGGATTCTGTTTTGTCAATTTATATGGTTTTTATTCTGATATCTTACCTGGTTTTTTTAAAGCCTGATAATTTTAAGAATTTCTTAAAAATTCTCATTATTGGTAATATGCTTGCAATGGTGGTATTCAAATATTTCTTATTTTTAGCAGTTTATCAAAGTATTGGAGATATAAATAAATTTATTTCTTGTTCAAATCTTTCTGATTTAAAAGGATTCAATTTCGGTATTTATTCAAATATTTTTATTGCTTTTATATTTTCTTTTTGTGGGATGCTTAAGAAAAACATAAATAAGATATTAATGTTTTTGTTGCTGTCATTGAACATTTATACTGTTGTTTCTATGGCCTCAAGGTCTACGGTTATTGCATTCATTGCTAATATTATATTTTTTTTGTTGGTATTGAGGGGTCGTTATTTAAAATTAATGATTGCTTATTTTTTAACTTCTTTGATATTAGTCGGGTTTTCATATTATGTTGATTTTAATGTCGAAAAGATATCGTCTTACAAAAAGCATGGAAGCAGGTTGACATCAATTGTAACATTGTTTAAAAGTATTTTAACAATAGATAGAAAAGCTCAAACAATAAATATTGATTGTGCTCAAAAACTTTGTGTGGGAGAAAGTGTTGATCAAATTGAGAATGGTTTGAAGTCATATCCTGAATGGGCAAGAAAGAAAACTTTTGCCACTGAATATATGAAAAAAATACTTAAGGCTCAAGACAATCTAAAATATATTTCTCAAAATGAAGCATATGGTAATGCTTATTGGAGAATGGTTGTTGGTGTGCAAGCCGTAGAATTTGGGCTTCAAGCACCAATTTTAGGCAAAGGTTTTGGTGTCTATCCAGATTATAGATTAGCTAATAATCAAAAAATGACAGAATTAAACAAGGAGAAATTTGCACTTTATTCACAAGTGATCTCACCGCACAATCATATTATAACTGTATTGATGAAAATGGGATTTGTTGGCTTGGCTTTGTTTTTATTTATAAATATTTATGCTTTTGTTGTTGGTTTAGAGTTAATGAAAAAATGTAACAATGTATTTATTCGACAATATGTGATGGCAGTATTGGGGTCTTTTGTTTCATGGCATGTTTTGGCCTTATTATTTGATGTTATCGATGCGCCTATGACTAATATGTTTTTGTGGATATTCTTAGGAATGATATTTGCGATAAGGACACATATTGATGATAACTCGGCAAATAAAGGGTTTCAATATGAAACAAAATTCTGATAATGTAGACGTTTTATGTCTTTTAGGCCCGTTTTTCTTTTTTTGCTTTTCTGTGAAGTATTTTTAGATTTTTAATGAGCTATAGTAAAGGTCTATTCTTAGTGAATTGTTTTAATAAAAAGAAATGCTTTCGAAATATTAATATTTATTATTTTTGTATAATTGTTGTCTATGTTATATGGAGAATT
This sequence comes from Candidatus Omnitrophota bacterium, assembly GCA_018812705.1. Classification (GTDB taxonomy): domain Bacteria; phylum Omnitrophota; class Gorgyraeia; order Zapsychrales; family Zapsychraceae; genus Zapsychrus_A. The sequence continues at coordinate 774 of JAHJCZ010000117.1, read as the reverse complement.
GTCGTATTCTTAAAAAGATTCAGTTAAAAATAGCACATTTGCCGACAATAATGCTTGTTGTCGGTTATAGTGTTTTTTGGGTAGAATTGCTTCTGTTTGATACAAGCAGGGGCTCAACTTCTTTTATTGCCTGGTTAATATTTTTAGCAATTAGTTTGTTTGTATTTATTGAAAATAGAATTAATTTATTAAAAACATTAGGCACATTATGCAACTTAGTAAAAAAAGAAAGACCTTTTGAAAAAGTTTTTCTTGTTTTGGGAACATTTCTATGTTTTTTTATAATACTTGTAGCTTTAAAGGCATCATTGTTGCCTCCACATCTGCCCCAAGAGTATGATTCTCTTAATTATCATATAACTATACCTCGTCAGCATTTGATAGCTAATTCATTTAGCCATATTTCATGGGCAACAGCAGATTTATTTCTTTTGCCGATTGATTATGCATTAGCTCCATATTGGCTTGCAACAAAACTTCCTAATAAATTACCCCAATTATTTTTTGCTATTGGATTATTTTTCGTATTATTCAGTATCGTTGACCGCGTTGCTGAAGAAAAGAATTTAGGAAAGTTTCTAATTGCTTTTGCAGTATTAGGGTCGCATTTTATAGGAATACAGCTGGGTATTGCCATGCTTGATATTGTTATTTGTTATTTAATGTTTGCTTCTTTAGATAGTTTATTGAGAAGAAGATATGTTTTTGCAGCCGTTGAATTTACTTTTTGTTTTTGGTCAAAACCTCAAGTTCCGGTTCTTGTTTTAACATTAT
>JAHJCZ010000116.1 GCA_018812705.1 Candidatus Omnitrophota bacterium | reverse complement strand
TAAAAAACTTAATTGGCATACGCCACATGAGTCTTTTAGTAAACTGTTGCACTAGCAACTTGAATCTGCACTGTCACCTATGCTATCTACCTGCGTTTGTATTTCCTGCCTATTTGTGTTATACCTTCTATTATCAATTAAGCTAAATATTAATAAACTTATATTTTTATTATGAACAGATCATCACATTTTAGAAAATTTGTATCAATTTGGATAGTATTTGTGTTTTTATCTGTTCAAATTTTACCTGCTGCATATGCCCAGGTTGCATTTTATCAAGCCCAAAGTTTGCTGGGGCTTCCAAGTGTTGGAACGCTTGTTGGCTTAAGCGATAGCTTTGAACCTGCTTGCATAAAGGCGGTTGAGATCAATCCTAATAATCCTTTAGAGTTTAACTTTATTATTAGCAAGGGTGATGAAGTCCTTGATGATGATGAAAAGCAGGCAAAGTATAATAAATTGATAAAATATTTTCTTGCATCTTTAACCATTCCTGAAGATCAGATGTGGGTTAATTTATCGCCTTATGAAAATGATCGTATCATACCAGAGAAGTTTAGTTATACCGAAATGGGGCGCGATCTTCTTGCTCAGGATTACCTGCTTAAGCAGATAACAGCATCTTTGCTAAATCCTGATGAAAAAATAGGGCGTAGTTTTTGGGATAGGATATATGATTTGGCTTACGAAAGGTATGGCACTACTGATATTCCCGTAGATACTTTCAACAAAGTCTGGATCGTTCCGGATGAGGCGGTTGTTTACGAGGAGGGTAATGTCGCATATTTGGTCAAAAGCCATTTGAAGGTCATGTTAGAGGAAGATTATTTATCACAGCAAACCAATCAGATAGCACAATTGTCTGCAGATGAGGATTCATTAGCGATAGACAAACAGGAAAATGCGAAATTAATAATCAGGGAAATTCTTATTCCGGAATTAGAAAAGGAAGTAAATGGGGGTAAGCATTTTGCCCTTTTAAGGCAAATTACAAATTCGTTGATCCTTGCGACTTGGTATAAAAAAACATTGAAGGAAAGTTTGTTGGGTAAAGTTTATGTTGATAGGGCGAAGGTTGATGGAATAGATATTGAAGATAAAACGATAAAAGAAAAAATTTACAATCAGTATGTTGAAAGCTTTAAAAAGGGTGTGTTTGATTACATTAACGAAGAATATGACCCTTCAACTCAGCAGATCATCCCGCGGAAATATTTTTCAGGAGGATGGAACGGGAATGATTATGAACGTATAACTGAAATAACAAAGGACCCTGAGAGGATTCCTGAAGAATATTTTGCAGGCATTAGGGAGGAGATAAAGAGTTCGAATCTTGATAATACAAGGGTGATCTTAAATGATGATCTGAACTCCGTAAATGAGAATAAAAATCCAGTAGACACATCTATGCTTGGTAATGTGTATATCCCGAACGTTACTAAGAATATAAATGCTCTATCAGGTGAAGAATTTTCGTTAAAAATAAGCATTGAAGGTGAGGATCAAGATATTTCTGAAAGTATAATTCTTCATTCTAATTTGGGGGGAGAATGGGTTCCAAAAAAAGGGGTTGTTGAAAAGTTGGGGTATAGAGATGGTAAAAATGAATATCAAGTAAAATTAAAAATAGAAACGGATGCTGCATATGAATTTGCATACACATTTGCTATCGAGCAAAATGACGGTAGTTTGATGTGGGTTAATGACCCTCGCGGTGAAAGGCAATATAGCGAAATAGATGGCATTGTCAGAGTTGCGCCGCGCTTTGAAGGCCGTGCATCTGCGATCACAATGGAGTTCGCGGCTGTTTCCAAGAGGGCAGGGCTTGGTGATGCTGTTTATGAAAAATTTGTTGAGATCGCAAAATCAACTGATGAATCAAATCGACCGGTTGTGGTCGTTCCGCGATTTAAATTCAAGTCAAAACAATTTAATTTTGATAAATACGACTGGACTGATGTCGAGGGATTTGAAGAAATAGTTGGTTTTAAAAAAAGGCCGTATGTAACTGTTACAGCTCAGAAGGCGATTATTGAAGGAGTTGAAGTTTATGCTTTGAATGTTGATGATGAAAGCCTGTTTAATGATATCTATCAGACAAAAGATAATGAGTTTTACGAGTCTGTTGTTTTATCTAAAGCTGGGCTTATGCTATTAAAGGAACTAGGGCTAAACGAACAACTGGATGTTGTTGAAGGTCATGATCATCACACAGCGCTGGTCTCGCTTTATATGAGAAGCATATTTAAGGACGATTTTAAGAATGTTGCCAGTGTGTTTGCAATAAACAATATTGGTTATCCAGGAGATTATAAACCGGATCTAGCTGAAGAATTAGGATTGCAAGAATTCCCGGAAATTGAAGAGCTGCTTTTTATCCCTAATAAAGAGTACAAAAGAGAGATCCAGCTTCTTGCCGGGGCAGTCGGTATTTTAGGCCCGGGTAATTACGCAACTACAGTAAGCCCTACGTACGCGCAACAGGTTGTTAATACACCTTTTGGCTTTACTTCGGACACTCGTCTTAAAGCAGCTGGAAAGTATTTTTTAGGTATTATGAACGGGGTAAGCGTTGAGCTCTGGAATCCAAAAACGGATAACAAAATTCATGTAAATTATTCGATAAATGATGGAATTGATAATGTGCTTGAAGCGCGATTGCAAAATAAACGATCTATTCAGGAATATTTTTCAGAAAAGAAAACGGATGGCTCTTATTATGGAAATTTAGAAGTTGGTTCTCAGAGGATGCTTTTAGGAACGAATGCCCGGCTGGTAAAACAAAAGCAAATGGATATTCTGCCGCAAGTGATTCAAAAGGCAAAAGAAACCAAGCTTCCTATTGATCTGGTGGTTTTAGGTGATGGAGAAGATAATGAGCAATGGATAGTTGATGAGATCAAAAGATTGGCACAAGAGACTTCAGATGATGGAGCTATTGATATCAATGTTGTTTATTCTCCGTTTGACGTGGATATTGAAAGGATGCTGCTTTCTGGGATCGATTCTTTATTAATGCCCTCAGATTTTGAGCCTTCCGGTCTGGGGCAATTGAAAGCTTTGTTGTACGGGGCTATTCCGATCGTGAGATGGACCGGAGGATTGATAGATAGCGTAATAGGTGAAGGGTCGCCTCAGCAGACAGGTTTTGGTTTTTACGGAGCAGACAGAACATTTGCAAATCCTGGAGAAGATAATTATCGCCGTGATCATAATGCGCAGGAATTTTTCAATACGATAATGCGAGCAAACAGGGTCTATAATGAAAATTCAGGGCTTTGGAAACAAATTGTAGAGAATGCTATGAATGAAGATGTAGGCTGGCAAGAAGGAGTAAAAAACCATAAGGTTATTTATCAACTGGCAAAAGAAGACCTTAATCCTCAAAACAGCTCGCGATATAATGTTGAATTTGCAAAGGCGGATGCCGCTGTTCTCGGTTTAAATAGGGTAGAGCAACTTAATGATCAAAATTTAACCACAACGGAGCAGACTGTTGGTGGTATCGATTTGAATCCTTTAAATATTAATTTTAAAATAAAGCGGGATAATCATAATATTCCATTTCCTATTGAATTTCAGGATATTGAAAATCTCGATATCCGCGGGTTTACACCGGTCATCATTAATATCTCTCCTGTCACAACCTTACCTATCTTGCTTGGTAAAAATACCGAATCAAAAGAGGTTTTAGAAGTTATCTTGAACTAAATATGTGATAGCTGTAACCTATTTAGTTATTTGACAAATCAATATTATTAGATATAATACATCCCATCTGAATATTATATATTATTAATAGTATTGAATATATGGGGGGAAAATGAGTAAAATTAATGTAAAAGATCTGGAATTAAAAGGAAAAAAAGTAATAATCCGCTGTGATTTTAATGTTCCGTTGGATGATGATTTGAACATTACTGATGATATGAGAATTCAGGGAGCACTTCCTACATTAAAATATGTTTTAGCGCAAGAGCCCGCAAAAATGATCCTAATGAGCCATTTAGGACGCCCAAAAGGTGAAGTAATTGAAAAAATGAGACTCATTCCTGTTGCCAATAGGCTTAAAGAATTGTTAGGTGAAGATGTTTTGATGCTTGATGATTGTATCGGGGATGATGTAAAAGCTTCTATTGCTAATAGTTCAGCGAGGGTAGTAGTTCTTGAAAATCTTCGCTTTCATAAAGAAGAAACTAAAAATGATCCTGCATTTGCAGAACAATTAGCTTCATTAGCTGATGTATATGTAAATGATGCATTCGGAACTGCACATCGTGCGCATGCTTCAACAGAAGGTATTACAAAATTCTTAAGATCAGCTGCTGGTTTTCTTTTAGAAAAAGAGATCAGTTATTTAGGTAAGGCTGTTCAAAATCCTGAAAAACCATTCGTAGTGATATTAGGTGGAGCGAAGGTTTCAGATAAGATCCTCTTGATAGAGAACCTGCTTAAGAAAGCTGATGCAATTCTTATTGGCGGAGGAATGGCTTATACCTTTCTAAAAGCACAAGGAAAGAATGTCGGGAACTCACTTCTTGAGGCTGATAAGATCGATATTGCAAAAGATCTGCTTGTGAAAGCAAAAGAGGCTGGAGTAAACATTGTGTTATCATCTGATTTTATGGTAGTTGATAATTTTGATAATAAAGATAGCCTAAAGCTTGTGACTGATATCGAAGATGGATGGGAAGGTTTAGATATAGGGCCTGCAACAAGAGCAAAGTTCAAAGAAGTGCTTTCAACTGCGAAGACAGTTGTGTGGAATGGGCCAGTGGGTGTCTTTGAAATTGATGCTTATGCACAAGGTACAAAAGAAATTGCTGAATATCTTGCAACGCTTAAAGGTGTTACAACGATCGTTGGCGGTGGTGATTCAGCAGCAGCGGTAAGCAAATTTGGTGTTGACGATAAAATGACTCACATCTCAACCGGAGGTGGGGCATCATTGGAATATTTAGAAGGTAAGGTATTGCCTGGTATCGAAGCACTTACAGACAAATAAATTAGTAAATTAAAGGAGAATAGGAAAAAAATGAGAAAGCCAATTATTGCTGGAAATTGGAAATTAAATAAAACAATAGATGCGTCTATTGAGCTTGTAACATTGTTAAAGAGAGAGCTGAGCGATGTTGATGAGGTTGATATAGTGGTTTGCCCTGTATTTACAGCGCTTTCTGCTATCAATGATATTATTTTGGAATCAAATATTGATATGGGTGCACAAAATCTATATTGGGAAGATGCAGGCGCTTTTACAGGTGAAGTTTCTGCGCCATTGATCAAAGATGCTGGTTGTAAATATGTAATTATTGGTCACTCTGAGAGAAGACAATTCTTCTGCGAAACAAACGAAACAGTAAACAAAAAGATCAAAGCGGCATTAGCTTCAGGCCTATTGCCTATTGTTTGTGTTGGTGAGGTCTTAGAAGAAAGAGAATCAGGAAAGACATTTGATGTTGTTAGATCACAAGTTACTGAATCATTGGCAGGTTTTACTACTGATGAATTATCAAAACTTATTATTGCTTATGAACCGGTTTGGGCTATCGGAACGGGAAAGACTGCAACTCCACAGCAAGCGCAAGAAGTCCATAAATTCATCCGTGGCATCATCGCTGAGATAGGAAATGCTGAGATCGCTGCAGCTATGAGACTTCAGTATGGCGGAAGTGTTAAGCCTGATAATGTAAAAGAATTAATGTCACAAGAAGACATTGATGGTGCGCTTGTCGGCGGAGCAAGTTTGAAGTCGGATTCATTTGTTGCTCTTGTTAAGGGTGCTCTATAATCACATAAGTACAGGAATAAAGGATAAGGAATAGTATTATGGAAGGATTAATGTTTTTTGTACATGTAATTGCATGTGTTTTGATCATCGCTGTTATTTTGATGCAATCAGGAAGAGGCGGAGGCTTAACTGAAGGTTTTGCATCTGCTGAATCAATGTTTGGTGCACAAACAAATGAGTTCATGATCAAACTTACAACAGCTCTTGCAACGGTTTTTCTGGTTACTTCTTTAACATTAGCTGTGGTTTCAGCTAAAAAGGAAGTTTCTGTTATGGCAAAAAGAAATGCTCAGGACCTTGCAGAAAAGACTGTTAAAATTATTGCAAATACACAAAAATAATAAAATTTATTTAAAGTGATCTCCAAGATCTTGCTTTTTTGAAGGCAAGGTTCGCGTTATATCGCTTATGGATTTAAGCCGGTTAAGGTATTAAGCTCTTACGGTTCAACCTGAATCTTCTTCAAATTTATGACCTCAAAGGTGTGCAAAAATAAGAAAAAGATTTCT
>JAHJCZ010000115.1 GCA_018812705.1 Candidatus Omnitrophota bacterium | reverse complement strand
TCTAAAATGCGTATACTTTATTTCTTTCCCATCCTTTTCAAACATTCTTTTTTCCATATAAAGAATATCACCGTTTTTCAAACTCAACTTATCTCTTTCTTTCAGCATTTTACCTGTCAAATCCAATCTATAAGCCTTGCCATCAACCCCTTCTAAAATAATATATCTTAGATCTTTAACATCATCAGAAACCCCAACCCCAACGATCCTCCCAATAACATGATCTTTTACATCCAGATATTTATGCTCAAACGGTAGATCTTTATCAACCATATTTTTCTTATGCGCCTGAAGGCTTTTTATAATATCGTGCCTTACTTGTTCTTTTTTAATAACTGATAAAAAATCATCTTTTACTGTATACAAGCCCCTTTCAACTTTTTCGGCTAAACCCTTATCGACTAAATAATCAAGCCTTTGTACCAACTGTAAGGATTTCGTATGCTGATAAACCGATTTTTTATTGAAATCAATACGGATATAATTTTTATTGCTTCTTAATCTTTCTATATCCCTATCAATTGCTGTAATGTGATTCTTATAAACAACCTTTTGTCTTGCCTCAAGAATATCCTTTTTTTGCCTAAACCCTATTTCTCTTGTTAATAGTTTTTCCGACTGCAGCCTTAAACCCTTCATCCGATACCCATTACTGATCTTTATTTTTTTACCCGCTTGATCTATTCCCCTTAAGACAATATGCACATGCTTGTGATCAGTATTAGTATGAATTACAGCATTCCACTGGATCTTTACCCTTAGATCCTTTTCCAATTCATCCATAAGCTTTCGAGCATGATCTTTAAGATCTATCCTGGCTCCCTGTTCCGGACTTAATATGATCTTATATAAAACTTCATCCTTAGCTTGCTGCCAATTAGACAATTCGGCAGCGATATCTATATCACTATTTTTACGATCAAATCCCCGCTCTTCACCTCTTGCATTTTTTCGCATTAAATACTTTCCTTGGGCTTTCCATTGCGAGCCATATTTATTGACAGAATATGAAAACTTTACAATTGAACGTTGTTTTATAGGATTGCTAATACCATATATCCGCTTCTTAGAGATACCCATGGCACCTATTATTTTAGATAATCTGCTTAGGCTAGTAGTCTTTCTAAAACTGCCTTTTTTAGAAACACTTGAGCCTAAATTAATTATATTACTGTGTTCAATGTCATGAATTTTAAGCATCTAAAAGCCCCTTTCAATATGTATTTGAGAACAAATCATAATATTTTAGACAAAAAAAGCGATGAGCCACATATCCAAATGAATATGTAGCCCATCGCTTCCCAGTAAGAAAAGTATAAAACATTGATACTAACTTTGTCAAGGGCATCAGGCAAAAAATCTAAAAATATATTGCTTCTCGACGTTAAAGATCCGCATAACATCATTTTGCATCGAAATCTCCGTATATCATTTTTCAAGCCCTATCACACAGGCATTTGCAAAATGTTATACGTTATCTTGCCTTACGGAACAAATCATCATTATTCTAATTCTTTTGCGATAATTTAGCTTGCTTATAAAGATTGAAGATATAAGGATCTCAACATTAAGGGCGAGAGGAATTCTTTAATCTAACAACTTGCTCATTCTTTATTTAGTCTTAATCCTTTGCTCTAGGATAAGATGCAGTTATGCAGGAACCTGACCCCTTGTTGTTTGTTGTCCAGCCGGGAGAAACTACAGGATTTGGAAGATCTATTCTTTCAATTCTAAACGACTAAAACGCTCTTTTATAATTTCAATAAACCGCTCTTGTTTTTCTTTATCAATAAAAGAAGACTCTATCATTTTTTTCATCATACCGAATTTATTCTCAAACTTTTCATATTTTACTTTTTCAGGAATTTTGCAATAATCAGCAAGAATATCAAAATCTTTTCTCTTAAGATTGTTTTGTTTTCCATTAATAGTTAACGCAGAATCCTTACCCTTAGGAATAACTAATTTTGAACAAACTATGTCATAGGCAGGAGCTAAACGTCTCTCAACATCATTATAAGTGATTAAAGAATAATTCTTAAAATGTGCATCCCCATTACCCAACAAAAAACTTAATACAACTATCTCATATAAAAGCTGAACATCTAAACCAGGAACGGCAGAAACAACATTTAGTTTTCGACAAATTTCTTCAACAGACCCAACATATTTATCATCCTTCTCCAATGCTTGCTGAAAATCCTCTTGATTATATTTCTGACCCTTATTCCTATCATAACGTTTCACAACATAAGCCAAGCTATTATCTTTTAATGGTAATATGCAATGTTCCGGGACAGAGATACCAACAGCCTCTGCAATATCCATACAGCACTGTTCATTCTCTGGAATATTAGCATAAGCAAGCGTTTGAGGTTTTAATATATACTCTCCACCTTTAGCAACCGAAACTAACATGTTTTGCTTTCTATCTAATTTTACGGATAATTTTGGTTGCACTCCCGATATCGAAAATTTTCCAGTTAATTCCTGTGCCTCTAAAGATACCTCCGACAAGCTGAAGCCTATTTTAGGCCAATCAGGCATATTAAACATTTTCTTTAATAATTTATCATCCATTTTCATTTCCTTGATCATCTTTTCGAACAGTAACTGCGCCAATTGTATCAACATTTGTTGTTGACAAAAGAAGTCCAAATAAATCTTTACTATCAACATGCTGTGTTGTGCTTACTATATTTAAGTACCAGCCTTCTGGAAGAAGTCCTTTAAAAAATGAAAATAATTTTTCAGATTCAAATGGTTCCTCCTGAACAGGCAGCGATACAGATATAGATATATTTTTTTTTACAAAATTTTTATCGTATTGGAAAAAATATCCATACTCTATTTCTTTTAAAATTCCTGCAAATCCATCTTTATAATAAACTTTTGCGTGTCTTAATCTCTTCATTGAATTTTCCTAGCACTAAGTTTTTCAAGAAGTTCTGATTCATTTTTTTCAATTCCGTTTCGCGATTATTTATTAATAGCGCTCACGGGAATCATACCTTTTATCGTTCTTCCATTGTTGTAGGGCTGATTTCTAAATGATAACCTAAAAAGTCTAAAACCTTATTCACCTTATCTAGACGAACAGTAGCCTTACCCTGTTCCAGTTCTCTGAGAAATCTTAAACCTACACCTGATCTCTTAGAAAATTCAACTTGGGTTAATTTAGCTTTCTTACGCAACTGTTTAATTTGTTTGTTTATATTGTCCATGATGTTATAAATATATCACCTATCGGGTGTAATTTCAACACATATTTTTAAATTATATACCCTTTAAGGTATAATAAAAAATAATACATACCCTAGGGGGTATAAAAACACAAATAAATACTAAAAATACACCCTTAAAGGTATATTATGTTAGACATTTAGCGCTTCAACATAATTTCAAATATTGAAATTACGCTTGATCCTTGATATCATTTTTAACTTCCAGTCCTCAATGACTAGTATCTTTTTCATGCTTATTCCACAAAACACTATCCCTTAGACTCTCCCCCAAGTGGACGAGTTTTGCAACTGGTTAACGCACAAAAATGCATCCGAAATACTAATTTAATATAAAATGCTTAAGTTATATGTTTTTCACACTCAGGAAAGGTAATACTTTTAAAGATGTTTTTTGTTCAATCAATGCAGGATTACCAGTTATTATGGGGACTTTTATTATTTGACTTGGAATTTTGCCATCATTAGTCACAAATATCATTTGTTCCATTAGAGCAAGTTGTAAATAATAATTATCATTAAAATCTGAATCCTTGATAT
>JAHJCZ010000114.1 GCA_018812705.1 Candidatus Omnitrophota bacterium | reverse complement strand
TAAAAAATATTGATTTTAAAAGAATTTATAAAGAATGATATTTAAAAATATAAGCGATAAAATAAATAATTAATGTCCGTCGAGAAAAATAAATAAATAATAAGAAAAATAGGCCGTTAATTTGTGTTTATCAAAAATCAAATATATATTGACTTTGCGATTGTTTGAGAATATATATACTTTCATAGTTATTTAACAAGTAGGAATAAGTTTTATTAAGATGGCTAACAAATTGCAGACTCTTTCAGATGAAAGAAATTCTGACCGGGGTGACGGCAACGATGAAGGAAGTTCATCTGATAGCGGAGAGCCTCCTGACCCTGGTGGGGCTACCTTTGAAATAACCTATTTGGCTTTACAAGATTTTGAAAGAACCTTTCGATTACCCTCTTTTAACAAAACAAGATTAAAATTCCCTATTAGCGAAAAAACCCGTAAGTTCATTGCAGCGTTTTATCCAGATATTTCTTTTGAACAATGGAGTGACTGGAAATGGCAGGTTAGTAATCGCATCCTCAGAGTTGAACAATTGGAAAAGATACTACATCTAACTGCTATGGAACGCCGTGCCATTATCAAAAAGACTGAAAGTTTACCCATCGCGATCACGCCATACTATATGTCTCTTTTTAGCAGGGATGACTATCTTCAGCCAATAAGAAAGACACATATTCCTTGGGAAGAGGACCCTTTAAGTGTATCTGGAGAAAAAATAGATCCTTTGGGTGAGGACCATCATATGGTCGTCCCCGGATTGGTTCATCGCTATCCAGACAGAGTATTATTTCTGGTAACAGGCTTTTGTTCAACATATTGTCGTTATTGCACCCGATCACGTATGGTTGGTGAAACGAGTGGTGAATATAGTTTTTCTGTTAGTCAATGGGAAGGGGCTATTCAATATATTAAAGAGCATACTGAAGTTCGCGATTGTTTGATATCAGGAGGGGATCCTTTAAGTCTTGGCGATGAGCAACTTAACTGGCTTCTAACAAAACTCAGATCTATCAAGCATCTTGAATTTATACGTATAGGTACCAAAATACCTGTAGTTATGCCGCAACGTGTTACAAGAGAGCTCTGCAGCATTTTGAAGAAGTTTCATCCTCTTTGGATGAGTATACATTTTACTCATCCTGATGAATTAACGAAGGAAACAATAGAGGCGTGTACCCGATTGGCAGATGCTGGAATACCATTAGGTAGTCAGACAGTGCTTTTAAAAGGTATTAATGATAATGTTGAGACATTAAAGACTTTATTTCATGGTTTGATCAAAACAAGGGTTAAGCCATACTATCTTTATCAGTGTGATCCAGTTTCCGGATTCGCGAATTTTCGTACTCCTGTAGAAAAAGGCCTAGAAATAATCCGTCAATTGCGTGGACATACCACAGGTTATTCTATTCCACAATATGTTATTGATGCACCAGGCGGAGGCGGAAAGATTCCTCTTCAGCCGGATTATGTTTTTGGTAGAGAAGGGGAAGAACTTCTTCTTACAAACTTTGAAGGAAAAATATTTCGTTATCCTGACCCGGGTGGACGAGTTGGCTGGTTACAGAACAAATCTCGCTTAGAAGGGGTAAATTATGATCAATCTTCGGGGGTATATATACAATGATTACAGTTGGATTAACTTATGATTTGCAGGATGATTATCTTGCCCAAGGATTTTCTAAAGAGGATGCCGCTGAATTCGATAAGCCGCAAACTATTGATGCTATTGAGAAGGCTATTAGTAATAATGGATATTTTGTTGAAAGGATAGGTAATTTGCAGGCACTAGTCGGTTGTTTAGCTCAAGGAAAGAGGTGGGATATTGTTTTTAATATATGTGAAGGTGTCAAAGGAATAGCAAGGGAAGCCCAGGTTCCGGCTTTGCTAGAGGCTTATAATATTCCTTTTGTTTTTTCAGGTGCTGAAACAATGGTTATTACAATGGATAAGGCTTTAGCAAAGAGGTTGGTCGCTGAAGTGGGTGTTCCTACTCCCAAATTTGCTGTTATCAAAGATCCAGAAGAAGTAAAAAGGATTGATCTTTCTTTTCCTTTATTTGTCAAACCCCTGGCAGAGGGTACAGGCAAAGGTATTAGCAGGTCTTCCTACATAGAGAACAGAGAAGATCTAATTGAACAGTGTGGTCAGATGCTTAAGCAGTATGATCAACCTGTATTGATCGAGGAGTATTTGCCTGGCAGAGATCTAACGGTTGGTATTGTAGGAACTGGAGAGAGGGCTCGTGTTATCGGTGTCATGGAATCCTTTTATAAAGAAGAAAATTCTAAATATGAAGGACAATCTTTTTATAACAAAGAGCATTGGAAAAATGTCATTTATTATGAAATTGCCAAGGATAAGACTGCTGAAAAAGCTGCGGAAATTGCTTTAGCTTCATGGGTTGTTTTAGGGTGCAGGGATGGAGGGCGTATTGACCTAAGGTGTGATAAAAACAATATTCCCTGTTTTCTTGAAGTCAATCCACTGGCTGGCTTGCAGCCGAGCTATTCTGATTTTCCAATGTTGGCTGAGAAGATGGGCATAGAGTATGAAGATCTGATCGGAATGATCATGAAAGAGGCCTGTATCCGAAGTGGGATCGTTGATGTGTCTGTGGCAGTGCAGGCTCTTTATTCAAATGAACAGAAGAGAAGAATCGTTGTTCTTTATAGTGGAGAGGACAGTGCAGACCGTGAGGATGAGATAGACACATTGGTTCAATTAGAAGAGATCACTGAGGAATTAATGAATTTAGATTATGAGGTATTTTCTGTGGCTTTTAAAGGTTCTACTGGAAAAATCGAAGGGATGATCAGGCAATATAAACCGGATGTTGTATTTAACCTGGTTGAATCTGTAGACCGATCAGATAGACTTCAATATACGGCAACGGCTTTGCTTGATCGAATGAATATTCGTTACACAGGAGCGACAACGCCTGCAGTAGCCATGCTTTCTAGCAAGGTACAAACCAAAAATATTTTGCAACAGTCAGGTATCCCGACCCCTGGTTTTTATGCAAATAAAGAAGAGCCAGAATTAGTTCGTTCATTTATAGATGGTCATTGGATAGTAAAATCTGATACGGAACATGCCTCTGTAGGCTTAGATCCGGATTCTGTGGTTAATGGTTTAGATAATGCGGTAAGACTTATTAATAAAAAAGAAGAAATGCATGGAGGTCGTTGGTTTGCCGAAAAATACATAGACGGCCGGGAATTCAATCTTGCTATGCTTGGTAGGGCAGGAAAAGAGCCTCAATTTTTGCCTTTAGGCGAGATCACATTTAAAGATTATCCTGTGGATGCAGCTAAAATCGTTGATTATATGGCTAAATGGGAGAAAGAAAGTTTTAATTATCAATCGACACAAAGGCGGTATGACTTTGGTCAGGAGGATAATATATTATTAGATCAAATGAAAGAAATATGTTTAAAATGCTGGAAGATATTTGGATTGTCCGGAGCGGTTCGTATTGATTTTAGAGTCGATGAGAAATGCCAGCCATGGGTTATTGATATCAACGCTAATCCATGTTTATCCTCTGATGCAGGCTTTATGGTTGCGGCAGCCAGAAAAGGAATGACTTTGCAGGATGTGATCAAAGTGCTGCTTAAAGAGGAGCTTTGTAATGTTTCGAATTAGACGGATATTAGAGGCTTCCACCCGGGAAAACCAAGCAGCTATAACTCAGGTTCAAGCTTTGATGCGCGAGCAGTTTGGAGCCGTCAAGGAAAAGGAGGTTATGGCGCTTAATGAGAAGTTAAATGATCCCCTGAAATATTGTTTTCAGACACGTTTATTCATTGCTGAAAAGGGAAATGGTCCAATACTTGGATTTGCATTGCTCCTTTATGTACCGGATATTGAATTTTGTTATTTGGATTTTATGGCAACAGGATGGAGCCAAATGGGGCGAGGTTTAGGAAGTGCTTTGTATGAAAGGGTTCGGGAAGAAGCATTTAATCTTAAAAGCAAGGCATTGCTTTTTGAATGTTTGCCTGATGATCCAACATTATCCCCTGATGATAAAATCAGAAAGCAAAATATAAAACGTCTGGCGTTCTATGAAAAATATGGTGCTTATCCTATTGAAGGGTCTTTTTATGAAACACCTTTATCAAGTGAGGATACTGATCCACCATATTTGGTAGCAGATCTTTTGGGAAATGAATTTCCTGACATTGGATTCTTGAAGAAAGCTATTCGCGCCATCCTTGAGAGAAAATATTCGGAATTGTGCCCCAAGGAATATATTGAAAGAGTTGTCCGATCTTTTGACGACCCCGGAATTAAATTAAGAGTTCCCAGATATCAAAAGCATAAACTGGATGAAGTCGTTAATTCAAAATATAAAGACATTATTATTTATGTGGCTAATGAGGCCCATAATATACATCATGTTAAGGAGAGAGGATATGTCGAGAGTCCAGTTCGTCTTAAAGTTATTCTTGGGGAACTAGAAAAATTGTCGTTTATGAAAAAGGTCGATTCTATTTCATATCCGGATAGATTTTTATTGTCTGTACATGACCCGGATTATGTTAGTTATATAAAAAAAGCTTGTTTTTCAGTTCCTGATAAAAAATCAGTCTACCCTTATGTTTTCCCTATTCGAAATGAATCCCGTAAGCCAAAAGAAATGGCTATTAGGGCAGGATATTATTGCATTGATACCTTTACACCATTGAATGCGAATGCTTATAAGGCTGCAAGGTCTGCTGTTGATTGTGTTTTAACAGCAACAGATGTTCTTCTGTCAGGCAAGAAGGTCGCTTATGCATTGGTTCGTCCTCCAGGGCATCATGCGGAAAGGAGATCTTTTGGAGGTTTTTGCTATTTTGCGAACACTGCCATTGCTGCACAATATTTAAGTCAATATGGAAAGGTCGCAATACTGGATATTGATTATCATCATGGTAACGGTCAGCAAGATATATTTTATGACAGAAGTGATGTTTTGACTATTTCTTTACATGGTAATCCTAAGTTTGCTTATCCATATTTCACGGGGTTTGAAGATGAAGTGGGCGAAGGTAATGGATATGGATATAATATCAATGTTCCGTTGTCTGAGAATATTTCTGTTGAAGATTATTTGCATCATGTCTCCAGGGCGCTTAAGCGGATCAAGGATTTTGCCCCCGTATATTTTATTGTTGCTTTTGGTCTAGATACAGCAAAAGCAGATCCGACTGGAACGTGGAGTTTAAAGGCAGAAAATTTTAAGTCATTGGGAGAAATGATTGGAGATATTGATTTGCCTACCCTTATAGTACAGGAAGGCGGCTATCGAACACAGACATTAGGCATTAATGCGCGAAAATTTTTCTCTGGTTTGCAAAGCACTGCTTTCTCGAACAAGTATCTTAAAAAAACAAGAACAAAAAACAATTTAGTTACTTTAAAGAGTGAGCAAGTTATACGAAGAAATGTAAAATTGGGTGATATTGAGAATATCCGTGAATTAGTCAAGTCTGTGGGTAATTTTAGTGAAGAGGAAGTTGTTGTTGCGGGGGAATTAGTTGCAGAAAGTGTTTCGAAGGGAAGGGAGAGCTCAGGGTACTATGTTTCTATAATGGAAGACAATGGTGAACTTCTCGGATATGTATGTTATGGACCTGTTCCATTCACAGAAAGTGTTTATAATCTTTATTGGATAGTTGTCTCCCCAAAATATCAGCGTCAAAATATCGCCGGACGTCTTTTAGCTGATGCCGAAGAGATCGTTAAGAAAAAGGGAGGAGATACTATTTATATAGATACTTCATCTGAGCCGGGTTATTTGCAGGCAAGAACGTTTTATTTAAAGAAGGGATTTGTTCAGTGTTCTGAGTATACAGATTTTTATAAAAAGGGTGACTCTAAACTGGTTTTCAAAAAGATCATTAATTGTTAGAGCTGATTCTAAGCTCTATGCAAGCAAGGGGCGGTTTTTATTGACCATGTATTTTCAGAATATTTAAACTTTATCAAAAAAGATATTTGCCTGCTTGGAGGAAGTTTGAATGAGTGACAGTCCCTGGATCTTATTAAAGGAAGAAATTGAAAATAACGATGGGGATAAAATTGTTGAGTTTCTCAATACTCTTGTCCCTTCAGAAAAAGCACGTACAGTTTCTCGGCTAGATAAAGAATTAATAACGAGATTATTCTTGTTGATTCCCTCAAATTATGCTGCCGATCTGCTCAAATACCTTCCGGATTAACAGGCTGCAGATTTTGTTGAGCGCCTTCCGACTAAAGAAGCCAAAGAGATCGTTGATGAGCTATCAGCCTCTGAACAAGCTGATATTTTAGCTGATATGGAGGTTGAGAATGCTGAGGCTATTCTCGATGAAATGTCTTTTGATGATGCTGCGAAAACAAGGGAAATACTTCAGTATCCCAAGTATAGTGCCGGAGGGATCATGAATACAGAATTTCTTGCGTATGAAGAAAATACGACAGTAGGCCAGGTTTTAGATGATCTGAACAATAATGCAGAGAAATATTCAGACTACCAAATACAGTATATTTATCTTACTTCAATGACCAGGCAGTTAATGTGAGTTCTTCGTTTGCGTGATTTTATATTTTCTTCGCGAAAGACCATCATTAAATCTTTAACAGTCCTTGATCCTGTTTATGTTGATATACGGCTAGATGATCTAGTCAAACTTTTTAAAGAGAAGAAATATGTCGGTATACCTGTTACGAACAGGAATTCTTGCATAGTAGGTGTAGTGCGAAGAAAAGATGTAGTAGCGGCATTTGGGGAAAGGGATAAGGATACATATCTTAAAGCAAGTGGTATTGTTGGAGGCGAGGAGTTAAGGTCGATGCCTTTGTTCCAAAGGTCGAAAAGGCGCCTGTCTTGGTTGAGTGTTAATATTATCCTAAATATCATAGCTGCAAGTGTTATTGCATTCTATCAGGATACTTTGTCGGCTGTGATCGCTTTAGCTGTATTTTTACCAATAATATCTGATATGAGCGGGTGTTCTGGAAATCAGGCAGTAGCGGTAAGTATTAGGGAGTTAGCGATTGGTTTGGTGAAACCGTTTGATTTGCTTAATGTCTTGATAAAGGAAATGGAAGTTGGCATTATAAACGGCATAGTTCTTGGAATGCTTCTTGGTTTTGTAGCATTTTTGTGGAAAAGGAATATATGTTTTGGATTAGTTGTTGGATGGGCCTTGGCTCTTAATACTTTTGTTGCTGTTTGTTTGGGAGGAATTATACCATTGTTCTTGAAAAGGATAGGGAAAGACCCAGCCTTAGCATCAGGATCCATTCTGACAACTGTTACAGATATGTGTGGTTTTTTTTGCCTTAGTATTTGCAACAATTTTACTGCCATTTTTAAATTAATACTATGTTGAACTTGTCATTTAGGCAGCTAGTTTTATAAAACTACTATTGGTAATGTTGTAAAATATTAACTATTTTTAATTGTTTTTTTAAGGGGAAATGTTATCATTAATTATAAATACAATATTACAGGAGGAGAAGTTCCCGAAATAATTTCATCAGATTTTGATGATAATCAGATTTAAAAAAATTTTTAAAACTGACGAGGAAAGAAAGCTTAATGTATTTTGGTGTTTAGTTGTTGGATCTCTTTAAAAGGGGTTTGGTGGCTTTGCCGGAATACGTTTTTTTGTATCTTTTTTATGTAGAAAGGAGGCAATAAAAGGTTTTGCTAGAATAAATAATAGTTTGAAGGAAAAAATAGGGTTAACAAATAAGATAAATGAAAAAGGATTTAAAAATGTTCAAAAAATTATGTTCTGTATTGATGCTATTAAGTTTTGTTTGTTTTTTTGCAAATGTGTCTTTGTCCCAAGAAATGGATCAGTATGATATCTCTTTTGGGACTATTGTTTCAGTTAGTGATAGTGAAATTGTGATAAATGAAGAAGATTTAGAGACTGAGAATGTAACGCAAGTGTCATTTATGACTGATCCGGAAATGGTGCTTGAGAATTTCGAAATGCTTGATGAGCTAGGAGTTGGTACTTTTGTTGAAATCTTTTATGAGATTAAAGGTGATACAAAGGTTATAAATAGTATTACAATCACGACAAGAGAAGAACTTGAAGAAGAAATGAACGAGGCTGAACTTGAAATGGATGTAGAATAATATGCCAAGTAAAAAGAGATTCGATGATTATATTATCAAACACAATGAAGGTATAAAAGAAAAATGGCAGGACAAGATGAGGACAAAGCAAATAAGGAAGCAAAGAAGACAAAAAGTAACTGGTGAAAGGAGCGTTGATTAGGCTTTCTAGTGTTTAAATAATTTTAGAATTTTTTGTTTAAAAGGGGCAACGTAGTATATACGTTGCCCCTTTTTTAGAGTGAATTGAATTAAAAATATAATTTCTGCATACTTTCCTTAGAATATAGCGGTATAATATAAAACAAAATAAAGAAAAATAATATGTAAATCTTAGTGAAAGTATATGAGGATTATATATGAACAACATTAAAAAAGTGTTTTTGATCTTTATGGCTGCTCCGGTTCTAATGATCGTTATTCTTATCATTGGCATGAAGATATATTTCAATCCAAATTTTTATAATTTTCAAGGAGAAAAGAGGGAAGAAAAGAACTTAAAGAAATTGTTAGGTTCTTATGTAACTCTGGTAAGCGACCTTAATTGTACTTGTATTGATTGTCATCCGGCAAGTGATGGGGTAGGCAGAATTTGCGGATTTAAAACTTCAAAAGATAATTTAAAGAACATTGTTCAAGGTATCGGTCTTAGTGAAAGAATGCTTAGCGAAAAAGAGAGTTCTTTGTATAAAGGGTCGGGACTCCTTCCTTTTTATCAGTATGACTGTGAAGACAGGGGGCCTTTTACAAATTACTATTTCAACACAAAGGAGCAATGTGGAGAGATTATGGTAATATTTTATGATGAAAAGACTCAGAATGTTTGTGTTGGTTTTGATTATGGGGGCTTAGGTTAATTTCAAATTAAATGTTTCTTGAAAGGAGAAGATAATGAAAAGACTGATTATATCAACCTTTGTTTCTGTTTTAGTGTTTGCAGGAGTGGCAATTGCTGATAATCATATAGAAGAAGTAAGAAGCAGTGAAGCAGAGATAGCGGTGAAGTGGGTTAATTTAATAGATGAAGAGGCTTATGACAAAAGTTGGGACGAGGCTGCAGCATTCTTTAAACAAGCAGTGAGCAAGGATATGTGGGTTGATATGGTCAAAAAGGCAAGAGTACCCTTCGGTATAGTTATTGAAAGAGAGTTAGTTGTCAGTAAATATTTAACTACCCTTCCTGGTGCGCCTGATGGTGAATATGTAGTCATGCAATTTGCAGCTAAATTTGAAAGGAAGGAAAAAGCAGTTGAAACAATAACTGTAATGCGAGATGAAGATGGGCAATGGAAAGTTGCCGGATATTATATTAATTAAATTGATCTCAGTTTTTAAGTTTATTTTTTATGTTTATTAATATGTGTAAAGTGCTAGGATGAAAAGATGAAAAAAATAAAATTATTCAACAAAGCAGGCAAAGTGATCATTTTTATTCTTATTGCTATCGTAATAGTGGTTTTAATCGTTGTCAGTGCTGTTATAAATAATCTGATAAATAAACAGTTAATTGACAATAAAGTTCCTGTTAAGATCAACAAGGTTGAAAAAAAGAAAATTACTGAAAAAAAAGAAGATAAGATATTCAGAACAACTCGTCTTGAACCTAACCGGCAGTTTTTTATAAATATTGTTTATTCTGGAGAAGAAGAAATAGCACAATTTAAATCAAAAGACCTAGAGATGTTTGATTTTGAAGGGACAATACCAAACCTTAAAATTGAATTTAAAAATGTAGCGGACAATACACACGGAATGGAAGAGTGGAGAAATAATAAAAGAGATGGTTTGTTGCAAGAATATTACGATAATGGCCAGTTGAAACTTGAGATTTATTATGTGAGCGGCTTTGTTCGGCAATATAAAGAATATTTTTATGATGGGATATTGCGCAAAGAAGTTGACTATAAGGATGCATTAAAATCCATAAAAAATGAAGAGGTTGGAGTTGGCAAGATATATGGACCTAAAGGCAGTTTGATGTATGAGTGGAATCTTACTTATGATAAGCATGGTGGCTATAATCGATCGTATGGTTCGAATGGCGAACTCCTTATAGAAAATATTTTTGATGATAATGGCAAGATCATTGAAACAAGTAATTTTATGCAAAAGTAGGGCTTATTTCAATGTCTTGCCAAGTAGAAAAGAATTTTGCTATAAATGCTTAAATGTTCTATATTTGATATAGAGAAATATGGTAGTTTGACGAAATGGCAAAACCGTTGTAAAGCGGTGACGCAAAGCCTTAGGGTCCTCAACAGGAGGATAGCCTGGTTGCCGAATCAAGCATGGGTGTAGGCCTGTCCTTTTTCGGGATAGGTCTTTTTTTGTAGTAAAAATATTTCTATAAAAAAAAGGATGAAAGGTTGAAATGAAGACTTTAAATAAAAAATCAGGTTTTAGTTTGCTTGAATTAGTTGTTGTTGTAGCTATTCTGGCAGTTGTTATTCCAGGAATGATGCAGTTGTTTGTTTCTGCCACAGCTTTATCAGATGTATCTGGAAGTAAATCAGCAGCAATGGCAGAGGTTTATACTAAAATGGAGGAGATTAGAAATCATGAATTTACTTCAATAGTAACAGATTATGCTTCAGGAGGAACACCAGGCAATAGCTTTGACTCGATGATACTAAGTGGCGGAAAGGGAATGGTATTTGCGAGCCCTTACAATGGCAGTAATGATATTCTTGAAGTTCGAATTGTCATGAGTTGGCAAGATAGTCGTGGCCGCGTAATAGGGGAGGATGCAAATCGAGATGGTGTTTTTTTAATTTCGGAAGACGTAAATAATGATGGACAATATAGCTCTCCAGCCACGTTTGTTAGCTATATTGCAAAAAGGCATTAATATGAAAAAATATTTTATTGAAAATTTGAAAAAATTAATAGCAAGTGAGAAGCTCGCTGATAATAAAGGAGTAACTCTTGCAGAAATAATGGTTACCATGTTGATATTTTCTATTATTTCAGTTGCTTTGTTTACAATGTCTATAGTGGGTGAGAATTCATGGCAAGTTACCCAGGCAAAAACAGAAGTGATCCAGGAATTGAGGAAGTCCATGGATGCAATGAATTATGATCTTATTGAAACAGGTTCTTCAGCAATATCAAATGTCTTGCCTGATACTGATGCTTCACCGTATGAAGATACGGCAGAAGATGATGATTGGTATTCATCAATCACTTTTCAGCTTCCAACAGGTGTATCCGGAGGATCATTGCAATGGGGATCTGACAATATTCAATTTATGGTAAATGGTGAAAATCAACTGGTAAGGATAACTCCTTCAGGAACAAGAGTTGTTGCTCAAAACATTACTTCTTTGGGTTTTTATCGATCGTCGAGTAATTCTGATATGATACAGATTGCTTTGACTGCTCAAAAAACCACGACAAGAGGAATGAAAATTCAGCTTGAAGTGAATTTTAGTGTGAAAATGAGAAATTGAAAGCAGGTGTAATGATGTTAAAGAAAATTTTTAACAAAACGAAAAATGAAAAAGGAAGTTTATTTATCATTACTCTTTTTGTAATGGTTATTTTTTTGGGCTTTGGAGCAGCCCTTATGGTTATGGTTACGAATGAAGCAAGGGTTTCAGAGCGTCAAAGATTGACTACGATAGCTTTTGGCATTGCTGAGGCAGGTTTAGAAAGATCATTGTATAGGGTTAGGAAGGATTTTGTTCAACCTGCAGCTCAACCTCCGAGTTGGTCTGATTCACTTATTGATGGTCTTTCAGTTGCGTATAACACAAGTGATTTCAATGCTGTTCCTTTTGAAGATGCTACTTTGGTTGATGATAATTATATTGTGTCTCTTAATAATGGAAATTACCACGTTTCTTTGAAAAATGTCGCTGGCTCAGATAGTATTTGGATTAGGTCGACTGGAACTATTAATGATGTTAGCCATACGATCCTAGTTTATGCAAAAATAGTTGATGCTTCGCCTTGGAATACGGCAATTTTTGCTGGAGCTGGAGCTTCCAATGGATCATTAATAAATGGTCAGGTTGATATTCGGGGATCCGTACATATTTTAGGAGATGGTTTAAATCCTGGAGCTATAGCTGTAGACCTTGCAATGGATATAAGTGGAAGCTCATATTTAGGTAATAATTATGATGGACTGGATGCTGGGTTAGCAGCGCTTGTTCCTTCTTTGCCAACGGTGATATTTAACGGAGAATCTGTTGAAACTTTAAAAGCTACGTTAAGGATAAGGAAGGGAATTATGGGTGTGAGTGGTTCTGCTGAGGTAGGGTCAGCTGATGTGGCAGGAAACAGTATAAAAGAAACTGTTGATGGCGTATATGTTACAGATGGTTGGGGGGGGAACAAAGGTATAACCAGTGTTAATTCTGATAATGGCACATCTAATGGTTATGATATGGGGGATGAAGTATCTTTTCCAAGTTTGTCGGATATTAGCGAAGATGATGCGTCAAAGACGTTTCAAGAGTATTACGAAACCCAGGCACTTGTTTTAACAAATGAATTAAGCAGCATTGATCCGAGTAGTACATTTACATATACCGATGGAACTAACAGTATATCAATGAATGCAGGGCATATTATAGTAACGGGTAGAATTTATGTTTCTGACAATAATGAAGTTAATCTTGGTCCACTAGGAGGTAATAGCGATATTACTTATTCGGGCACAGGTACGATATTAGCAGAAGGTGATATAAATATTGAGACAAATCTTCGCACAGTTGGTAATAATTCTTTTCCGAATAATATCGTTGGTTTTATGACGCCTAATGATCTAGTTATCGGAACAAGTTCTCAGCTTGAAGTAATGGGATTATTTTATGCTGAGAATCAGATAACAATAAATAAGCAAACTAAAGTTATGGGAACAATAGTTTCTAACTTTTTTGACATGGGTGGGCAGGTTCCTGATATTTATCAGGTGCCAGAAACAGTAAACCATATGCCTACCGGTATGATCATGGTTGAAAATAAGTTTTTAGCGATTGTTTCCTGGCAGAAAATTTAAGAGACAGCTGGTTGTGCAATTTATCTCAGGCTTTTTGCTGAAGGTGTTGAGGCAAATATAAAGAAACTAAAGGAAAATACTACTCAGAGTTACTCTGGATTTCTTTAATATGGACAATTCTGCTTTAAGATACTGTATATGCTTGGAGTGAGGCCTACCAGTCAAAAATGAAATAAGACGATTTTTCTGCAAAAAAATATTTAAATTTTTCTAAGTTCCTAAAAAAAGTATATTATATCTCAGCTTCGACGAAAAAAAATAACTTTAGAGGGTGTTTTCGCCTTGTCTGAGAACAGAAATTAGTGTAGAATACCTCCGTTATGATTGCTAAGAAATCAAAAAAAATATTTAATAGTTAAGGCAGTTCCAAAGGGGCTGTCTTTTTTTGTGTAAGAAGAAGGAGAAACAATGGTTAAAAAGACAGGGTTTGACAACGAAAAATATTTAAAAGAACAAACAGAAGCAATTTTAAAGAGAGTTGATCAGTTTGATGATAAGCTTTACCTGGAGTTTGGTGGCAAGTTGCTTTATGATTATCATGCTTCTAGAGTTCTTCCTGGCTTTGATCCCAATGTAAAAATGAGGCTTTTGAAACAATTAAAGGACAAATCAGATATTATCTTGTGCATATATGCAGGCGATATTGAACGTAAGAAGATAAGGGCGGATTTCGGAATTACTTATGATATGGATGCTTTCAAATTGATAGATGATCTTAAAGATTGGGAGATCAATATATGCGCGGTTGTCATTACAAGGTATGAGAATCAGCCTTCTGCAAATGTGTTCAAGAATAAATTAGAACGTCAGGATATAAGAGTTTATACACATAGTTTTACAAAGGGTTATCCTACTGATGTGGACCTTATTGTGAGCGATCAAGGGTATGGAGCTAATGATTATATTGAAACAAAGAACAAGCTGGTAGTGGTTACTGCACCAGGACCTGGAAGCGGAAAGCTAGCTACTTGCTTATCCCAACTTTATCATGAGCACAAAAGAGGTGTTAATGCAGGTTATGCAAAATTTGAGACCTTTCCTATATGGAATTTGCCGCTTAAGCATCCTGTGAATATTGCTTATGAATCTGCAACCGCGGACCTTAGAGATTACAATATGCTAGATTCTTTCCATCTTGAGAAGCATAATGTGAAATCAGTGAACTATAATCGAGATATGGAAGTATTCCCTGTTCTTAAACGCATTTTGGAGAAGATCATGGGGGAATCAATGTATTCATCTCCGACGGATATGGGAGTTAATTGTGCGAGTTTTGGTATTGTTGATGACGAGGTAGTTCAAGCGGCGGCAAAACAGGAGATCATAAGGCGATATTTTAGATCTAAATACGAATATGCAATGGGTTTGGTCGATAAGGATGCAGTACAGAGATGTGAGCTGTTGATCGAAGAGATAGGGGTTAAATCTTATGATCGAACAGTTGTTCAGCCGGCAAGAGATGTTGCGAAAGACTCAGAAGAAAAAGGTTTGGGTAATAAAGGCGTGTATTGTGGAGCAGCTATTGAGTTGCAGGATGGAACTATCATTACAGGTAAAAATTCACCGCTTATGCATGCAGCTTCAAGCCTAATTTTGAATGTGCTTAAACATCTGGCTGAGATACCTGATAAGATACCGCTGCTTTCCGAGAATATCATTCATTTTATTTCTAAATTAAAAAGGGATATTTTAGAATTGAATACAATAAGTTTGAACTTAGATGAAACATTGATAAGCTTAAGCATTAGTGCGGCGACAAATCCGGCTGCAAAAATGGCCTTAGAAAAATTAAAGGAAATAAGAGGCTGCGAGGTCCATATGACGCATATACCGACATCCGGGGACGAAGTGGGCTTGAGATGTTTAGGGGTAAACTTGACTACTGATCCAAATTTCTCATCAAAGAGCTTTTATGAAGTTGCTTAAAGCTTAAAAATTAAAAATTATTAAAAAGGGGAAACTATGCCTAGACGAAAAGACATAAATAAAATTCTTATAGTAGGTTCTGGACCGATCATTATTGGTCAAGCATGTGAATTTGATTATTCAGGGACACAAGCTTGCAAGGCTTTAAAGGAGGAAGGCTTCGAAGTGGTTTTGGTGAATTCGAACCCAGCGACGATCATGACTGACCCTGGCATGGCGGACAAGACATATATTGAGCCTCTTACGATTGAAAGCTTGACGGCGATAATTGAAAAAGAACGTCCTGATGGGATACTTCCCAATTTAGGAGGACAAACTGCCCTTAATCTTTGTTCTTCATTGAGCAAAGCTGGAATTTTAGAAAAATATAACGTTGAGATTATCGGGGTTAAGGTAGATGCGATTGAAAGAGGTGAGGACAGAATAGCATTTAAGGAAACTATGAATAAACTAGGTATTCCCATGGCAAATTCGGAGCCTTCCCATTCCATAGAAGAGGCTGAGGTAATAGCCGAAAAACTTGGCTATCCGGTAGTATTACGCCCTGCTTATACAATGGGCGGAACAGGCGGTGGATTAGTTTATAATGTTGAAGAATTGCGAATTGTTATGGCCAGAGGACTTTCGGCAAGTTTAGTAGGGCAAGTTTTAGTTGAAGAGTCAGTTTTAGGGTGGGAAGAGTTAGAGCTTGAAGTTGTTAGAGATGTAAAGAATCAGATGATAACTGTTTGCTTTATTGAAAATATTGATGCTATGGGGGTTCACACAGGTGACAGTTTTTGCACTGCCCCAATGATGACCGTACCTGAAGAGCTTCAAAAAAGAATGCAGGTTATGAGCTATAAGATCGTTGAAGCTATAGGCGTTGTGGGAGGAACAAATGTGCAGTTTGCTCACAATTTAAAGGATGACCGTATCATTGTCATTGAGATTAATCCAAGAACATCTCGTTCGTCTGCGCTTGCATCTAAAGCGACCGGTTTTCCGATCGCTAGAATCTCAACAAAATTAGCTGCCGGATTGACTATGGATGAGATACCATATTGGCGTGATGGAACACTGGAAAAATATACTCCGTGGGGAGATTATGTTGTTATCAAATTTGCACGTTGGGCATTTGAAAAATTCCCGCAAGCCAAAGATATACTTGGAACACAAATGAAAGCTGTTGGCGAAGTAATGAGCATAGCCAAGACATTTAAGGAATCTTTTCAGAAGTCAATTCGTTCTCTTGAGATCAAGCGTTATGGTTTGGGTGGTGCAAAGAATTTTAAAGAATTGCCGTTGGATGAGATCAAAAAGAAGTTGGCAGTCCCTTCCAGCGAGAGAATATTCTTGATGTATGAAGCTTTGCGCCAGGGTATGGAAGTTGAAGAATTATATGAAACTACCTTTATTGGAAGAACATTCATTCAGGAAATGAAGGAGCTAGTTGCTTTTGAAGAAGATATCCTTCGCTCAGAATGGAAAAACCTTCCACCATCGAAATTAAGAAAAGCAAAAGAAATGGGCTTCTCAGATAGATATTTATCAGGTCTTTTTATGATCAAAGAAAAAGAGGTTAGAGAGAAAAGGGCAGAGCTAGGGATAAATGTTCGTTATGAAGCTGTACCAGTTAGTGGTGTAGATAATGCGGCTTATTATTACTCTACATATACAGAAGGCAAAGACCAGGTCACAGTTTCTCCTAATAAGAAGGTCATGATATTAGGTGGTGGACCAAACCGCATTGGTCAAGGAATCGAATTTGATTATACTTGTGTCCATGCTGCATTTGCTTTAAGGGATGAAGGGTATGAATCAATAATGATAAACTGTAATCCCGAGACTGTTTCTACAGATTATGATACTTCTGACAAACTATATTTTGAACCGTTGACTATTGAAGATGTATTAAATATATATCATAAAGAAAAGCCCGACGGAGTCATTGTTCAGTTTGGAGGACAAACCCCTCTTAATTTAGCGCAAGAACTTAAGGATAATGGAGTGAAGATATTAGGGACTACGCCGGAATGTATACATTTTGCAGAAGACAGAGAAAGATTCCGCGAAAAAATGATAGAGCTGGGGATTCCCCAGCCAGAAAGTGGAACGGCAAGATCTTTGAATGAAGCCCTTGAGACCGCTAATAAGATAGGTTATCCTTTGATGGTCCGTCCTTCTTATGTGTTAGGTGGTAGAGGAATGGAGATCATATATGATGAAGAATCCTTAAGAAAATATGCGCTTGAGGCTATTGATGTAAGCCCCGAACATCCGATGCTTATCGATAGGTTCTTGGAAAAAGCTACTGAAACTGAAGTTGATGCTTTGTCAGATGGGCAAGAAGTTTTTGTAGCTTCCATCATGGAGCATACTGAGTTAGCAGGCGTTCATTCTGGTGATTCAGCCTGCACGATACCTTCAAGAACAATAAGCGAAAAGCACATTGAGACAATAGAAAGATATACAAAAGCTATTGCAATGGAGCTGAACGTCATTGGTTTAATGAACATACAATTTGCGATATGCGAAGATAAAGTTTATATTCTTGAAGCAAATCCAAGGGCTTCAAGAACTGTCCCTATTGTTTCTAAAGTAGCGGGGATCTCTTTGGCAAGATTAGCAACACAAGTTATGCTTGGCAAAAAGTTGAGCGATTTTAGCTACGAATTAAGGATCAGAAAAATACCTTATGTTGGTGTCAAAGAAGCTGTATTTCCTTTCAACATGTTCCCAGAAGTTGATCCAATCCTTGGTCCTGAAATGAGGGCTACCGGTGAGGTTATGGGTCTAGCTGATAATTTTGGTATGGCTTTTTATAAAGCTCAAGAGGCTGCGGGATATAGATTGCCTTTAAAAGGGAATGTCCTTTTAACGGTTGCTAATAGAGACAGAGAGAACATGTTCCCTATTGCTGAAAAGCTGCAGTTGCTGGGATTTAAAATTTTCGCGACGGAAGGAACAAGTAAGTTCTTAGAAGAAAAAGGTATTAGCAGTACGGTTATAAACAAAATGCACGAAGGACGGCCCAATATTGCTGATGCTATCAAGAATAGAGAAGTTCAATTGATCATCAATACCCCGATAGGGAAGAATAGTAAGTATGATGATAGTTATATTCGCATGGAAGCAATTCAAAGAAAAATTCCTTATGTAACATCTATCGCAGCTGCACAGGCAACTGTTTATGGTATTGAAGAAATGATAAAAGGAAAAAAAGCTCCTAAGTCATTACAGGAATATCATGAGGAACTTGAGAATCAGGAATTAGTAATAGAAAATACAAATTAATTAATAGAACAAAGTCATAGTCGGCAAGTAATAATGGGGGATAAGAAATGAGTGGTTTATTCGGAGCTGTATCGCAAAAGGATTGTGTGAAAACCTTGTTTTATGGAATAGATTATCATTCTCACTTAGGAACAGAGTATGGGGGAATGGTCGTTTTAGGAGATGATTTTGAAAGGCATATACGCAGTATTAGCAAAAGTCAATTCAAGTCAAAATTTTTTGACGATTACAAGGTTTTAAAAGGTAACAAAGGTATTGGTGTTATCAGTGATTGTGATGCGCAGCCAATTTATTTACATTCAAAATTTGGCCCTTATTGTATTGTTACTTCCGGACTTATAGAGAATAAAAAAGAGTTGGAAGAATTTCTTTTCAGTAAAGGAATTTCCTTCAGCGAGGTTTCTTCAGCAGGCGTTAATATGACGGAACTTGTAGCGAAGCTGGTCAGCTTAGGTGATAATATAGTTGATGGTATTGAAAAAATGTTCGAAATGATTGAAGGATCATGCTCTTTGCTCATTTTGACTAAAGAGGGGATATATGCAGCTCGCGATCGATTGGGTTATACGCCTCTGGTTATCGGAAATAAAGAGGACGAATGGGTCGTTGCTTCTGAGAGCAATTCTTTTTCAAACTTTGGATATAAATTGAAGAAGTTCTTGATGCCTGGTGAAATTATTTTGATAAATGAAGATGGAATGTCCGTAAAAAAGGAAGGCACAGAAGATAGCCAGATATGTTCTTTCTTGTGGATATACACGGGTTTTCCAGCAGCGTATTATGAGGGAATCAATGTTGAAACTGTTAGAGAAAAATGCGGAAGGGCTTTAGCAAGGAAGGATAAGGATATAGAAGCTGATGTTGTTTCAGGTGTTCCTGATTCTGGAACTGCTCACGCGATTGGTTATGCAATGGAATCAGGCGTTCCTTATCGTAGGCCGCTGATAAAATATACGCCGGGGTATGGCAGAAGTTATACGCCTCCTAGCCAGGAAACGAGAGATCTTGTCGCAACAATGAAACTTATTGCGATTGATGACATTATTAAGGGCAACAGGCTTATTGTTTGTGATGATTCGATAGTTCGAGGTACCCAGCTTAAGAATTATCTTGTCAAAAAATTGGAAAATGCCGGTGCAAAAGAGATACATGTTAGGCCGGCTTGTCCTCCTCTGATGTTCCCTTGTAAATTCTGTCTTTCAACCCGAAGCATAAATGAGCTTGCTGCCAGAAAAGCTATTAAGGCAATTGAGGGGAAAGATATAGATGATATTTCTGAATATCTTAATGCGAAAAGTGAAAAACATAAAAAGATGGTTGATTGGATAGAAAAAGATCTGGGTGTTACAACTTTGAGATTTCAAGATATTGAAGATATGGTCGAGGCTATTGGTTTGCCGCGTGAAAAACTATGTTTGTATTGCTGGAATGGAGAGAGTCCTTCAAAAAAAGAAAAACAGAATGCTAAAGTTAATAAAGAACCATGTTTGACCAAATAAACAATGCATTTACAGCCATTTAAATTGAATACTAGCCTAGAGGCTTTGACAAGTACAATTGAGACTGATAATGAAATTGCTAATTGGTTTTATTATTTATTATCAGAATCATCGCTAGAAAATGAATTTGGAAAAGATTCTCAGTTTTCAGATGAACTTAAGGATTTGAGGCATAAGATACTTTTCCAGAATACAGTTAAAGTTATTGTTCTCTTGTTTTTGGCCATTGTATTATTTCTAGGCAAGATAGAACATTTTTTAGCGTTTGTACCGATGTTTATATTGTTGTTTGTTAATGATACAAGTATTAGAAAAGGTATTGGGAGATTAAGTCAAAGGGTATTATCCAGGGATTTTGTAGATAATGATTTTGAGAATAAATCCTTGTATCAGATAGGAGAAAATTATTGCAAGAAATATGGTGTTGCTTCTTTGGTGACAGTCCAGTTTTTTACTGTTAATTTTGTCAGACTAGTATTCGTTTCTTCAGTTGTTGTCTTTGCTTTCGCTTTTCCTTTAAAAATTCAGCAGAGTTATATTGCTATAGCCATTCTTTTTTATGCCTCTAAAGTAATAACAGGCTTTCATTTTATGTTCAATAGGATGAAATAGTATTTTGTTGATATTGTTATAAATGTAACAGTGAATAATGTTAGTAAAGATATCATTAATCCGCCTGAGGAGGCTGTAAGGTTTATAAAGCTATAGACAAATGGAAACAATCTGGTAATTGTTGAATTCCTGAAATTATTATGCTTGAAAACCATATAGGATAGAGAGTATCGTCGCCAGTTGAGATTTGTAATGCGGTTTTCAGCTGAAAAATTCTTGTAAAGTTTGCTTCCCGGGAGTGGCGTAAGCAGTGATGTTGATGAAAACTGTGGCATAATGACCAGGCTGAATTTCCATATATCGAATATATTTCTTAGAGTATCATTTTCAAAGCCAAAAATAAATTGTGCTTTGACCTTTATCCCAAGCTTTTGTATCTTTTTAGTAAATTCTATATATTGATCTGCCATTGAATACTTGCCTTTTTTCTCCTTTTCTTTTGAATCTGCAACGATTTCATAACCAAACAGTATTGATGTACATCCACTTTCTTTAGCTAGTTTTAAGGCTTCATCATCCTTTGCAATATCAATTGTGCATTGCATTCTCCACGTAATGTTTAATTTTTTCATTTCAGCAAATAATTCTTTGGCATATGGAGGGTTGTTAAATAGATTTGTGTCGATAAATCCTAAATGCTTATATTCTGTTTTTGCTTTCTTTAATAGAGCAATAACATCTTCAATAGGCCTTTTGTAAATCGTTGCGTTGCTTAAGTAAGGGACTGAACAAAAATCGCATTGAAACTTGCAGCCTCGTGTAGCTTCAAGATATCCAGCAATATCTTTAGGGGATAGGTCTAAAAGTGCAACATTTACCGTATGATGATCTTCTTCAGTAACTGGCTTAAAATACTTTTGCTTCAAACAATCATTCTCATAATCTTGGATTATTTCTAGCCAAACAGATTCACAATCTCCGATAACTACGGAGTCACAATATTCAAGGGCTTCATCAGGAAGACAGCTTATGTGTGGTCCGCCCATAATTACTTTTGAACCTGCATCTTTAAACCCTTTAGCAATTGCATAAGCTTCGAATGCATTAGATGTAAAGCTTGTTATTGCAACTAGCTTGTTTTTCTGGAAGTACCTTTTTCTCCAAAAAAGACGGTTGAACTCTCGGATCTTATAGCTTTTTGGTGTTACAGCTTTGAATATCGCGAAAACTGAAGCAGGAGGAAGCCCAGAGAATTTAAAAGCAAACCCTGATATTATTCCACCGTTTATGGGATTAACTAAGAATAATTCTTTTTTAGACTCATTGTGGTCAGCTATTTCCGGATAATGATCAAGAATTAATGCTGTAAAGTAAGAGAACATTAGAATTTGTAAATAAATTGAACAAAAATTCAATAAATTGAGGAAGAAAGCGCTAGAGACAAAGTCGCGCATTATTATGTTTGCGCAAACAAGATTTAACAAATATACGAATGTTATAATAATAAT
>JAHJCZ010000113.1 GCA_018812705.1 Candidatus Omnitrophota bacterium | reverse complement strand
CAAAAAGAAGAACTTTCATTCCAGGCAATTCAAAATGCTCCATTACAGCTTCAACATCAGGAGTTATAATCCCTAAGTCCTCAGCAATTATGGGTAGCTTACCAAAATGATCTATTAATGCATTCAAAAATTCATAACATGGAACTTTTCGCCATTCTCCCTTTATTGCTGTTTCTTCTTCAGCAGGTATTTCCCAATAAGCAACTAATCCTCTAAAATGATCAATTCTCACAATATCAAAGATCTCCAGATTTTGATTTAATCTTTCGATCCACCACGCAAAACCTTCTTTTTTTAGAACATCCCAATCATACACAGGGTTACCCCATCTTTGACCTGTCACACTAAAATAATCTGGTGGAACTCCAGCAACAAAAATAGGTTTTCTGTTCTTATCAAGCTTGTATTTGTTAGGACTCATCCAAACATCAACACTGTCAAAACTAACATAGATAGGAATATCACCGATAAGCCTGACTCCTTTTTTATGACAGTGTTTTTTCAGCTCTTGCCACTGTTCAATGAACAGATATTGCAAAAACTTTACTTTCTCAATCGCAACTTTATTATTCTTTACAAATTTTTCCAGCTCTTTTGGATCCCTGTCCCTTAACTTCTTTGGCCAATTGATCCACATACCTTCTGAATATTGCTCTTTTAAGGCAAAGAACACTGCAAAATCATCAAGCCATGATGCATGTTTTTTAATAAATTTTTCAAACGCAGCTTTGTGCTCCCTGCCTTTCGCAAAATTTTTGTATGCTATATCAAATATCCTTAGCTTGTATTCTTTAACCAAATCATAATCTACTTTCTCTTTCGGAAAAACAGGTATTGGTTTTAGGTCCTTTTCGCTTAGAAGTCCTTCCTTAACCATCAGCTCAGGACTTATCAAAAATGGATTCGTAGCAAATGCAGAAAAACTGCTATATGGAGAATTCCCAAAAATTGGCTCAGTAGGATTTAAGGGCAGGATCTGCCAATAACTTTGTTTTGAGTCATAAAGAAAATCAACAAATTTGTAGGCATCTGGACCAAGGTCCCCAATACCATAGCCTGAAGGTAATGAAGATACATGTAATAAAACACCGCTTCCTCTTTTTTCGTTTTTCATAGCAGATCACATCCTTTTTTAAGTACAGATTTTAATTTCAAGACGCTCACCTAGCTTATTAAATGCATCAAGCCATCTTATTGCTGTCTTATCTTTTTCTTTTGCTTTTGTTGCCATCACAGCAAACAACTTTTTCCCTAGCTTAAAATACAGATCTTGCGCCTTCCAAAGATCTATTTCAAGGAATAGTTTACTTAGTATTCCTAAAGTCATCTCAATGTTTTCAAGCAATACAACATCTCCAAAAGAATTGATCAACTTATCCATCATATCACTGATCTTCTTAGACGTAACAAGTTCTAGATTCTCCCTGTCTCTCATAAAATTCCATCTATTGATCTCCTTTACTAGCATTTCCAACTTTTCAATATTGATCATTTCTTCTTCAAAGATCTCAAGAATATCCCTGTTAAGGATAAATTCAACTGTCATTGCAAGCGCTTTAGGCAAAGGCATCTTTGTTCTCTTCCTGATTTGCATTAGCGGATAATACTGATCATATATCTGTCTGAAATTCAATTCTATATAGTTAAGCGTACCCTCAAATATGTGGGTCATCGCCTTACCTTGCTCATTTTTAAACAGATCCCAAAGCGAATAACTGTTCTCTGCAAAATACCTATTTATCAGATTAATAACTTCAGGAACATTGTTATGCATAAAAGAGTTCTTTATCTCCTCATGAATAATAGAAAAATAATGATCCTCTGTATGTTTTCTAACACCAACGCTTAAATTATAATCACCAAAAGATAAAACAACAAAGTTGATACTTTCCTTTTCGAAAGTTATTTCAGACACAACTAAAGCTTTTCCTATTATTAACTTTTGCTTACCAACACCGTACTTTTCATAAATCTCACTATCGATCGTATACGAATAAATCCTCTCTCTTCTTGAATGTTCCTGAAATAGAGAAGAAATCGCATAATGAGCGCCAACATTTAAAAGATCAATGACTGATGGTTTTACAAATACGTTATAGATCTTCCCTCCATTTTTTTTCTTCGGAATATTACTTTTCGCTTTATCAAGAATGCTGATATATTTATCTTCAAGATCAATTCCTGAAACTTCTTTTGCAAGCTGTATCGTGCGTGCTGCATATTGCATTATCTGAACTGGCTCTATACCAGAAATATCATCAAAGAACCATCCGCAGCTAGTATACATAAGCATTGCATTTCTTTGCATTTCTAAAAGCTTCAAACTTTTTATCTGTTGCTCTTCTGTAAGCTTACACTTAGAGTGCCTTTCAAAGAATTGTTCCACATTCTCGTTGTTCCTGTCGAGAATAACTGAAATATAATCATCCCTCGCATCCCACGGATCTTTTACGCATTCGATAGATTCCTTAACATATATCTGTTTGATCTCATCTCTTAGCCAATCCATAGCTTGTCGAAGATATACCCTCCACTTCTGATTCCATTTAGCATTAGTGCCTACATTACAACCACAATCAGCCCTCCATCTTTCTACGCCGTGAGAACAGCTCCATGAAGTATTTTCAATGATCTCTACTTCATATTCAGGTGAATTTTTTTCAAGATATTCACCATAGATAGTAATATCTGCCATCTTGTTCTTTTCGATATGATCTATCAAAAATGACAAAGCCATATTCCCGAATTTATGATGATGTCCAAAGGATTCACCATCATTAGCAATGTTCACTAGTTGAGATTCTGAATCATAAGAAGAAAATTTACCCATAAGTCTTTGAGCAAAATTTGCGCCATCTTTTAACAGATCACCAAAAGCAACCTCTTGTGACACTGGCCCATCATAAAAAAATATAGCTATACTTTTCCCAGAAGACAAATTGCATAAATAAACATTCGTAGGATCAACTTTTCCGGCTGAAGCATCTTGCCAAATATCTTTTCCTATTTTTCTAACCCTATGTGCCTGATATGGGCTTAAAATTGTAAATTTGATCCCATATTCTGCTAAAAGCTCAAGAGACTCTATATCTACGGCGGTCTCAGAAAGCCACATTCCCTCAGGTTTTCTTTTGAAGCGATACTCGAAATCCTTTATTCCCCATAATATCTGAGTCCTCTTATCTTTTGAATTTGCTAAAGGCATGATCATATGATTGTAAGCTTGAGCTATCGCAGAACCATGCCCAGAAAAATTTTCCTGACTGGTCTTATCTGCAGCAAGAATCGATCTATACACTTCCTCTTCATTCTTTTCCATCCAAGAAAGCAATGTCGCTCCAAAATTAAAGCTCATTTTTGAATAATTATTAACAATTGCGGCAATTCTTCCATGAGAATCTAATATTCTGGAAGATGTGTTTGGGAAGTAACATTCTGCGGCAATACGTTCATTCCAGTTCTGATAAGGGTGAGCTGAATCCTGAATTTCAATCTCTTCTAACCATGGATTCTCTCTTGGAGGCTGATAAAAATGCCCGTGAATACAAATATTTCGATTCATTTTTTCTTTGTTCTGATTATATGTTCAAATTTAACTATTCTGTTGATTCTTCAGATTCTTTTTTGGGAACTTCATTGGACACTTCTTCTGGGACTAAATTTGGCGATTCTTCAACTAACACTTCTTCAACTATATCTTTGACTATCTCTTTAGGAGAAGACTTTCTTCTTTTAAAATAAAGAACACTTAGCGGAGGCAAAGTTAAGTTAACTGAATAATCTTTTCCGTGGGCAGAGATCTTTTCCGATTCCACACCACCAAGGTTACCCATACCACTTCCGCCATATATTTTTGAATCACTATTTAAGATTTCTTCCCAATATCCTTTCTGCGGAACTCCTACCCGATAATTCTCATGAGGTGCTGGTGTAAAATTACAAGAAACTAGAATATCATCGTCACAGGAGCCGCTCTTTCTAACAAAGTTCAATATGCTTTTCTCCCAATCACCTGCATCGATCCATTCGAATCCCTTAAAGTCAAAATCATGCTTAAAAAGACCTTTCTCTGTTTTGTAAACACGATTCAAGTCTTTAATTAGATTTTGAATACCCTTGTGTGAATCATGCTCTAGAAGATGCCAATCTAAACTTTTCTCATGATACCATTCATCCCTCTGGGCAAATTCTGCGCCCATAAAAAGCAGTTTCTTCCCAGGGTGACCAAACATATATCCATAAAGAAGTCTTAAATTTGCAAATTTTTGCCAATCATCACAGGGCATTTTTGTCAGAAGAGAGCCCTTTCCGTGGACTACTTCATCATGCGATAAGGACAGTAAAAAATTTTCTGTATATGAATACAACATGCTGAAAGTAAGTTCATTCTGGTGATATTTCCTATAAACAGGATCTTTTTTAAAATACTCTAAAGTATCATGCATCCAACCCATATTCCATTTCATACCAAAACCTAATCCACCATCAGCTGTAGAACGAGACACATTGCCCCAAGCAGTTGATTCTTCAGCAATAATCTGAATATCTGGATGAAATTCATAAACCGCTTCATTCAATTTTTGAATAAATTCTATAGATTCTAAATTTTCACGCCCACCATATTTATTAGGAGCCCACTGTCCATCTTCTCTGGAATAATCCAAATAAAGCATTGAAGCAACTGCATCAACTCTTAAGCCATCAACATGATATTTTTCAAGCCAGAACATGGCGCTTGAAATAAGGAACTCCCTTATCTCTCTTCTTCCATTGTTAAAAATATAACACTTCCAATCAGGATGATATCCTTTCTGTGGATCACCATGCTCATAAAGATGCGTTCCATCAAAATAAGCTAATCCATGTTCATCTGTCGGAAAATGTGAAGGAACCCAATCAAGGATTACACCAATACCATTTTGATGCATACGATCAATGAGGTACATAAAATCTTGAGGTGTACCGTAACGATTTGATGGAGCATAATAGCCAACAGTTTGATACCCCCATGATCCATAAAACGGGTGTTCCATTACCGGCATAATCTCAACATGAGTGAATCCCATTTCCTTGACATAATCAACCAGATCTTTTGCCAGCTCTCTATATGTCAAATATCTATTGTTTTCTTCAAACACTCTGCTCCAAGATCCAAGATGGACTTCATAAATGGAATAAGGCGCATTAAGAGCGTTGTTGTTCTTCCGATTCTTCATCCATGTTGAATCACCCCATTTATAATCCAAATCCCAAACAATTGAAGCTGTTTTGGGAGGCTGTTCTGAATAAAAAGCATACGGATCTTTTTTATCTACTGAAAAAT
>JAHJCZ010000112.1 GCA_018812705.1 Candidatus Omnitrophota bacterium | reverse complement strand
TGAAGAAATTGAAACAGTTCAAGACTCATTAGGACAAAACACATGGATAACCGGTTTTTATTCTTATGGAGAAATATCTCCTTTCAATAAAAACTTTAAACAATGTAATTTACATAACCAGACAATGACCTTGATGACAATTTATGAGGATTAATACGAGTATAACTAGCATCAGAACTACTAAATATCATATCTCACAATCGCTTATATCATAATTTTTGAGGGGCCTCTCTGGAAAACTTTTTATGGAAAGAAGGCCCTTCATTTTATTCTCAAACTTTTCATCCATAAAATTCCCCATTGCTAGATAAAATCCTAAACCCCAGTATATGTTCTTGGGTAGCTTCTGCTATACACCTCCCCCTCGTAAACGAGTTTTGCAACTTTTTGATGCATGAAAATACTTTAGAATTGATAGTTTGACATAATAAATAGGGGCAATAAGTGTCTGTCCTATATTTTCTTAAGTTTGAGCAGGAACCTCACATAACACTCCGCCTCTTAGACGATGTGAGTCATTTCATTGAGGGTGAACTCTTCAACAGCTCCCTCGGTCGCGGCCATATACTCCTGCAAGTGCTGGTTGCCCATATGCGTCTGCCAAAGTTCACGAGATTCCCAATTCTCGTAGAACAAGAAGTGATCAGAATTTTCATTGTCCTGATGTAAATCGTACTGCAGACAACCCTCTTCAGCACGCGTGATATCGATGAACTTTTCGAGCTCTGCTTTCACAAGATCAATCTTATCCAATTTGGCTTTAATATTTGCAACGATGGTTAGTTTTGACATGATATCTCCTTATTTTCTAGATTGTTAAATATAATAGCATCACCCTATTTTCAATTGTTGATAATATTCCATAATACACAAACAAAAAAGGCGTTGCAACTATATATTATTAGTCACAACGCCTTATGATGCAAATAACTCCCCGAACGCGAACAAAATACGAACTTTTTCCCCACCCTTGTTTACATTCTTCAGAAAAATATATTTGATGAAAAGCGGTACTCATTGAGTAATGACATCCCTCCTGTGAAAGTAAAAACTAATCCTATTATCGAGGCTAAAATAATTGAAGCATTAATCTCATAGAATACAGACTTTTCTAAAGTTAGGATTGCTAGGAAGTTACGTACATCTAGGGCAAGAGTTACTCAAATGCTTAATCTATTAAAACTTGATCCTCTGATACAAAAACAAGTCCTACTATCAAAATATTATACATACAAAGAACACCAATTAAGACCACTTACTAGACTGAAATGTCTCGAAAAACAACGACAATTATTCAATAAAATGTGAGCTATCCCGGGTTTGACGGACACAAATAATAGTGGATAATACACTATAGAAGGTGTCCACTATTTCGGGGCAAGTCCGCCCTCCCCTATTATTCCTATTATTCCTATTTCAATGATTAATAATGTTTTATGCTCCCTGTGATTGTAAGATTTGCAACTGAGTTATGCATAAAAATACATTAGGATAAATGATTTAACCATATTTACTAGAGCGCTGTTCCCTATTGTTGAATCTGCGCGAGCGCTTCCGTTTTCGAAGAAAATATTTTGAACAAGGTATCCACTTTAGATACTTCAAAAATACCTTTTACCTTACCTGATACGCTTGATATATAAATATTACCATCCATTTCTCTCATGTTTTTCCGCATTTCTATAAAAGTCGCAAGACATGAACTATCTATATAATTAGACCCTGAAAGGTCTACAAGCAATTTTTTAACACCATCTTTAACTAATTGCTTAAACACTGCTCTCAGTTCTTGTGAATTATCCATATTCACATCTCCCTCAACATCTAGAACTTTAATGCCGTTAACCTCTGATTGCCTAATTTCCATTAGCTCCCCCTTTATTTATTTCTTAAAATATTTTTTTATAAACAGGCATTTAGTGTTGTTGTCATACTTGGCTTCATCCATAAAATTTTTTATCAAAAAAACACCGCGTCCATTAGTCTTTTCTAAATTCTCTTCTTTTGTCGGATCAGG
>JAHJCZ010000111.1 GCA_018812705.1 Candidatus Omnitrophota bacterium | reverse complement strand
TAATTGAATTATAATTATTTATAATAAACTAGTTTAAATATTATAAGGCTTATATTGTAAAGCAACGCCCTGCTTATATTTAAGGTATAAATCTATGTTAAAATTTTTGATAAAAAAAATACAGAGAAAAGGGCAAAAGACGTATAGAAGGAAAATTGGAAAAATCCGTTTTGACATATATGCACCACAAGCATCTAATGTAGAGCTTGTTGGTTGTTTTAATTCATGGATGCCAGGTCAGCATATAATGAAAAAAGAACGTGATGGCTTTTGGAAGACCTACGTTATGTTGTGCAGTGGAAAATATGAATATAAGTTCATTGTAGATAATAAGTGGGAAATTGATCCTGAAAACTCTAAGACCGTTATTATGGATAACGGAACAATAAATTCAGTAAAAAAGGTGGATATTTAATATGAGAATTGCGCTTCTTTCATGGGAAACTTCTTACTCAGTTTATGTTGGAGGTGTTTCTAACCATGTTACTGAACTTGCTTGCGCCCTTGAAAGAAAAGGCCATGAGATACATGTCTTTACAAGAATGGGTAGCGAAGATCATGATCACCAGGAATGTATTCATGGGGTGCATTATCATAGATGTCCTTTTGCTTCAAATCCTGATTTTGTTGAAGAGATCAACAATATGTGCAGATCCTTTGTTCAAGCTGTTTTTGAAACAGAGGATTTTTTAGGCATCACTTTTGACATTGTTCATGCTCATGATTGGCTTACTGCAAAAGCTATTGTTTTGATCAAAGAAGGTCGAGACAGAAAAACAATTCTTACGATGCACTCAACCGAGTATGGCAGATGCGGCAATAATTTCTATGGTGGAGAATCAAAGCGAGTAAGTGATCTTGAATGGCAGGGTGCGTATAGCGCAGATCATATCGTTGCAGTTTCAAAGACATTAAAAAATGAGCTGATGTGGCTCTATGATATACCAGAGTGGAAAATTGATGTTATCTATAACGGAGTTAGTTATTGGAACTATGATGGTATGATCGATCCAGCTGTTGTTAGGAAAATGTATGGTATAGGACCTATGGACCCGATGGTTTTATTCGCTGGAAGAATAACATATCAAAAGGGTCCGGACATTTTGCTTCAAGCAGTACCAAACATTCTTAAATTCTATAATAATGCAAAGGTTGTTTTTGTCGGAGATGGTGATATGAGAGCGGGCTTAGAGGATACGGCAAGGCATATGAATGTTGAGCACGCAACTAGGTTTTTAGGACATAAGAATGGTAAAGATCTATCCGATCTTTTTAAGGCAACAGATTGTGTTTGTGTTCCAAGTCGCAATGAGCCTTTTGGTATAGTTATTTTAGAAGCATGGAGTGCTGGAAAACCAGTTGTTGCCAGTGTTAAAGGAGGTCCGTCTGAGTTTGTTTGGAACAATGTAAATGGCCTTAAAGTTTATGATAACCCTGATTCAGTTTCCTGGGGGATAGGATCAATGTTCAGTGATTTTGACCATGCTCAATGGATGGGATGCAATGGGCGAACAACAGCTGAAAATGTTTTTTCATGGGATATAATTGCCGATGAGGCTTTATCAATTTATAACTGCTAGAATTATATACTTTTGTATTTAAGGAGAATGTTTTGTCAAACAATAGCAACACATCTATGAATACATTCGTTGAAGAATATAGCTTGCCTCAGAGTTATGACTTTACGAATGTCACTCTTATAGTGCGTGATCCTGAATGGGTTCATGCATATTGGGAAGTTTCTGACAACTCTATAAACCATTTAATAAATTCATCCGACAATTATATTCATGACTATAAATTTATTTTAAGGTTTTATGATGTTACCCTTATTGATTTTAACGGATATAATGCAAATCACCATTTTGATATTGACATTGGAAATAAACAGGGGAGTTGGTATTTAAATCTGACGAACAGTAATGTAACTTATTGTTGTGATATTGGAATTATTAATCATGATGGAGCATTCCACTCTTTAGCAAGATCAAATTACATTACCACTCATCAAAAAGGTGATCGCAGAAATGAAATGATCTGGATGGAAGTTGTTGATGGCAAATCTAAAGAACCTTATACAATTATAAACAACAAAAAACAAAAGTTAACAACTCCAGATGAACTTCCAGCAGAGAAGAAAAAGATTGAAAAAATGAAGAGGCCGCCTCTTTCTGTGGATGAGATAAAGGAGTATTATTCAAAGTTATTTCCACTTTATGGAAAGATTAGAGGAATTCATAGAAAAAGACAAATGTTCGGTTTGTTGGGAGGGAGTCCGTCACTAGGAAAACTTTCTCTTTTACAAATTAAAGATCAAGAAAAACTTATGAGAGGTGTTTTTAATATTGAAGAATCATTATTGAAAGACCTTCCTGATTATTTCTATTCTTGTAAAATACCACTTGGCGCATCTGGAGAATTTGAGCTAAGCCGCGGTGGAAGCCAGGAATTATTAAAAGACAAGAATGAATTCCTGGGTGCTAGCGAATCTGATTTTACTGGCGAAGGACGGAAATTTTTCTTCGAAATTGGTACAGAATTGATAGTTTACGGAAGAACAGAGCCTGATGCACAAGTTACTCTTGGCGGTCAAAATATTAAGCTTAAGGAAGATGGGACTTTTACTTTAAGATATGCCCTCCCTGATTGTAAAATACCATTTGATTTTATTGCCACTTCAAATGATAAAAAAGAATCCCGAAAAATTTCTACATCAGTAGAACGAACTAAAACAATGTATTGCCCTTGATTTCAGAAGCACTGCCTATATACTTGTAAAACGACAAGTATCACGAATATCGCATATCTGTAATGCCATGTCTGCCGG
Organism: Candidatus Omnitrophota bacterium; assembly: GCA_018812705.1. GTDB lineage: Bacteria > Omnitrophota > Gorgyraeia > Zapsychrales > Zapsychraceae > Zapsychrus_A. Next base: position 3,872 of record JAHJCZ010000111.1, on the reverse strand, counting down.
AAGGCAGGTAAGCGTTTTAGTGATTTTAAATTAAATGCCCCGTAAACTTGTTAGCAAAGCTTCATTTTTAAAGGATATTAGGATAACATGGAAAAAGGTTATTTATGCTTAATGTTGCATGCTCATCTTCCATTTGTAAGGCATCCAGAAGAAGAGTATTTTTTAGAAGAGAACTGGCTTTACGAAGCAATTACCGAAACTTACATACCTTTAATCAATATTTTCGATAAGCTGATCGATGAAAATATACCTTATCGAGTTACAATGTCACTTACCCCGCCACTTATTTCCATGCTTAAGGATCCTCTTCTTCAAAGCAGATACATCAAGCACATTGATAAGCTGATCGAATTATCTGAAAAAGAGATATCCAGAACAAAATACGAGAAACATTACCAGCCTCTTGCTCAAATGTATAATGCAAGATTTAAAGACTCTAAAGATGTTTTTGTTAATAAATATAAGAAAGATATAGTTACTGCTTTTAAAAAGTTTCAAGATGCAGGAAAGCTAGAGATAATAACTTGCTGCGCAACACATGGATTCCTGCCAATTGTTAGCTTAAATCCTACAGCAGCGAGATCGCAAATACAGATCGGAGTAGATCAATATAAAAAAGTCTTCGGACGTCCGCCTAAAGGCTTTTGGCTCCCAGAATGTGGATTCACTCATGGTATAGATGATATGCTTAAAGAAGCAGGAATTGAATTCTTCTTTTTAGATTCTCATGGTATTGCTAATGCTGATCCAGTAGCAAGGTATAGTATTTATGCTCCGATTTATTGTCCTAGCGGCGTTGCTGCATTTAGTCGGGATACTCAGTCATCAAAACAGGTTTGGAGCGCTAAAGAAGGTTATCCTGGAGATTGTGATTACAGAGAGTATTACCGCGATATAGGCCATGAACTTGATTTTGAATATATTAAACCTTACATTCATCCAGAAGGCATAAGAGTGAATACTGGAATGAAGTACTGGCGCATCACAGGAAACACTGAATATAAAGAGTGTTATCGTCCGGAGTGGGCAAACGAGAAGGCTGCATCTCATGCTGGGAATTTTATGTTTAACAGGGAAAAGCAGATCGAGCACTTAGCAGCCCATATGGACAGAAAGCCGATCGTCATCGCGCCATATGACGCTGAGTTGTTCGGTCACTGGTGGTTCGAGGGTCCTCAGTGGCTGGATTTTTTAATTAGAAAAATTCATTACGATCAAAAAACGATCAAGCTTGCTACACCATCTGATTATCTTAAGAAGTATCCGAAGAACCAGGTTGCGATGCCTGCGCCTTCTAGCTGGGGATACAAAGGTTACAATGAGTTCTGGCTGGATGATGGCAATGATTGGATCTATCGTCATATTCGAGTTGCCCAGAACCGAATGGAAGAGCTAGCTGAAAAGTTTTCAGACAAAATACAACTTAGATCAAAAAAAGACCTGACAAAGCGCGCCTTGAATCAGGCCGCGAGAGAGCTTCTTTTGGTCGAATCTAGCGATTGGCCTTTTATAATGAAGACAGGAACAATGGTGCCTTATGCTAATAAGAGAATCAATCTTCACATCGGAAGATTTACAAGGATTTACGAAGATGTCTTAAAAGATAATATTGACGAAGAATGGCTAAAAGAGATAGAATATCGCGACAATATATTCAGTGATATTGATTGTGCTAGTTACTATTTATCCATAAAAAGTAAAACGAAAAAGAAAAAGGTGGTGAAGATGCCGCCTACCCGCACTAAAGATCTAAAAAAGAGAAATAAAACAAGCTCATCCAAAAAAGGGGGATGTTGAAAATGTCAAATCAAAATAATAATTTACCAAATATCTGTGGAGATGATTCTGTTACATTGCCAGGTCCAATTAAAAAGCACAAGAACATTTATTCAAAATTCTCTAGCAATAATTTCAACAACACTTCTGCAAGTTTTGGTTTTGCCCTTCATATGCATCAGCCAACAATCCTTGCTAGCAGCTACGATATCGCAAATGCAGACCTTATCTCTAATCTCCAGCACATGATGGAGCATCCTGATGTTGGCGACAATCACAATGCATTTGTTTTTATTGAATGCTACTCAAGAATGGCTGATATTACTTTGGAATACGTTTCGAAAGGCAAGAACCCTCGCGCAATGCTCGATTATTCAGGGAACCTTTTTTGGGGGTTGCAGCAGATACAAGGTGGAAGGGTGATCGAGAACCTCAAAAGGATCGCTTGCGATAAAAAGTATTATCAAAATATTGAATGGCTTGGCACGATGTGGTCTCATGCCGTTCCTACATCTACACCTGTTCCTGATCTAAAGCTTCACATTCAGGCTTGGCAACATCACTTCGGCTCAATTTTTGGAAATGAAGCACTTGCACGCGTTAAAGGATTTTCACCCCCAGAAATGCATTTGCCAATCCATCCAGATGTTTGTTACCAATACATCAAAGATCTTAAAGAATGCGGCTATCTCTGGATAATGGTTCAAGAACATACTGTAGAAAATATGGATGGGTCAGGGATCAGGCGCCCACATTTTCCTCATCGTTTAGTTGCAAAGAATTCTATGGGTGAAGAAGAAGAAATAATTGCCCTGATAAAAACACAAGGCTCAGATACTAAGCTGGTTGCTCAAATGCAGCCTTACTACGAAGCAAAATCACTTGGAAGGCAGGATTATGCAGGTAAGAACCTGCCGCCTTTTGTTCTTCAGATCGGAGATGGCGAGAACGGCGGGGTTATGATGAACGAATATCCGCCATGTTTTAGACAGGCATTTGATGAAATTTCAACTGAAGGTACAGTTGCAATGAACGGCACTGAATACATAGAGTTCCTTTTTGATCAAGGCGTCAAAGTCAGCGACCTTATGCCTATCCAGCCAATTTCTCAGCACCGCATTTGGGAACAAGTTAAGAAGCCTTCTCCAACAGCTTGTGATAATGCAATTAAAAAAATACATGAAAAAGATTCAAATTTCAATTTAGATAAAGGTTCCTGGACAAATGAAAGAAGCTGGATCAATGGATATAAGGATGTGTTGGACCCCATGAACAAACTTAGTGTTATGTTCCACGAGAAATTTGATTCTGCAAATAACAAAAATACTAATAAATACAAAGAAGTGCTGCTATATTTAATGCTCTCTCAAACCAGTTGTTTCAGATACTGGGGAGAAGGGATATGGACAGAGTATGCTAAAGAGATCTGCAATCGTGGAATGCGACTGTCGAAATAAACTTTATCGGATGTCATGCGAATTAATATTTTCACTATAATAAATTCCTCATATATTGGTATTAGTTTGCAATGCCTTAAGTTACTTGCCTTTCAAAGCTTTAAAGAGTAGATTATAAAATATTAGAGTATAAAAGAGTACAGGTAATTATATGATTTTGTTTAATAAAAAAAGTTTAATAATTATATGTATATTCTTATTGTCATGGATATTAATTACTCTATTTGACTACTTTCTGTTCTATAGATTGCCTTTCTTTGAGTTACTTATTTTAAACATTCCCTCACATGCCCTTTTTACTAGGCTGGCAATATCCTTATTTTTAATTCTTACCGTAATACGCATCAGCGATAACGCTCTAAAACAACATTCTATGGAAAAAGCTCTTTTTAAAAGCGAAAAGAATTATGAGTCTTTATTCAATAATACACAGGTGGGATTGTTCAGAGCAACTATTTCTGACGGCAAATTAATTGAATGTAGCAGACTGCTTGCAACTATGCTTGGATATAAATCAAGAACAGAGTGCATTAAAGACTACATTTTAGATGAGCATTATTTAGATCAGGACACTAAAAAGAAATACCTAGAAAAAATGAATAAAAAGGGTGGCGTTGATAATTTTGAAACAGAAATAAC
>JAHJCZ010000110.1 GCA_018812705.1 Candidatus Omnitrophota bacterium | reverse complement strand
CCGATCTATTATTTATTAATGGATTTTTTTTATTGTTTTTAAAATAAAAGGTTGCAAAAAAAATAATTATTGGGTATACTAGCTGCATTCAAAATTTATTAACAAACAATTTTGTGCGGATTTGCTCTGCTTAAAGATCAAAAGTAACATAAAATTGAACCTATTGATGGAGGAGAAATGGTAGAAGAATTGATTAAAAAATTATTAGAAGCTGGTGTTCATTTTGGGCATCAAAAGAAGCGATGGAATCCAAAAATGAAAAAGTATATTTTTGGACAAAGAAGTGGCATATATATAATTGATCTAGAAAAAACTTCTGAATGTATAGATGTGGCTTGTGTTTTTGCGAGGGATATTGCAGCAAAGGGAGGTAAAGTTCTTTTTGTTGGAACAAAGAAACAAGCACAAATTATTGTTGAAGAAGAAGCAAAAAAGTCAGAAATGTACTATGTTAAGAATAGATGGCTTGGGGGTCTTCTAACTAACTTTAACACTGTTAAAGGTTCTATTCGACGACTTGAAGAAATTGAAAAGATGAAGGAAAACGGTATTTGGGAAAATCTTAAAAAGAAAGAAACTTGCCGTTTGGAAAAGGAAAAAGAAAGACTTCTTAGGGATCTTGGCGGGATTCGTGATATGAAGCAACAGCCTGAGCTTATTTTTATCGTTGATCCTAAGAAAGAAGATATTGCTGTAAAAGAAGCTATAAAACTTAAAATACCGATAATTGCTATAATAGATACGAACGGCGATCCAGAGCTCATAGATTATCCAATACCAGGAAATGATGATGCTTTAAAATCTATTAGAATAATTACTTCATTAGTTTCTCAGAGTATAATGGATGGCAGAAAAGAGTTCTTATCTGCTGATCTTGTGCAGAGAGAAGCAAAACCTGAGCAAGCAGTAGAAATTAAAGAAGAGCCTTTAAGCGTTTCTGAACCGCAAAAGACAGAGTAGTTAGTTAAGTTTAAATATTGAAAAACTTAGAGTATAAGAATAGAGGAGTAGATGATGGCAATTACAGTTGACAGTATCAAAGAACTTAGAGAAATGACTTCTTGTGGAGTTATTGAATGTAAAAATGCTTTAGAAGAAGCAGGTGGAGATTTTGACAAAGCTAAAAAGATCTTGCAGAAAAGAGGTCTTGAAATAGCTGCTAAAAAAGGAAGCCGCGAAGCAAAAGAAGGAAGAATTGAAACATATATTCACCAAGGAAACAAAGTTGGTGTCATTTTAGAAGTTAATTGTGAAACAGATTTTGTTGCTAAAAATGAAGATTTTGTAGCTCTGACTAAAGATATTGCAATGCAAATAGTTGCAGCAAATCCAAAATATATTAAAAAAGAAGATATTCCTGAAGATGTTTTAGCTGAGCAGAAGGATCAGGCAGCTTTTATTAAGGAATCTTGTCTTATGGAGCAACCATTTATTAAAGATCCTAAAAAAACAGTTCAGACTTTAATTACAGATTTAGTTGCTAGTGTTGGAGAAAATATTTTTGTTGGCCGTTTTACCAAATATAAGGTAAATGAAATTGTCTAAACAGAAACCTGTTTACAAAAGAATACTTTTGAAGTTAAGCGGTGAAGCGCTTTTGGGAGACCAAGCTCATGGGATTGATGCTGAGATGTGTGCTTCGATCGCAAAACAGGTTAAAGAAGTTTGTTCTTTGGGAGTTCAAGTTGCTATTGTTGTGGGTGCTGGAAATATATTCAGAGGTCAGGTTGAGTCAGAGAAATTTGGACTTGAAAGATCAGTAGCTGACTATATGGGTATGTTAGCAACAGTTTTGAATGGTTTAGCATTGCAAAATGCTATTGAACAGGCTGGAGTTAGTTGTAGAGTTATGACATCTATTCCTATGGCAGCTGTTGCTGAACCATACATCAGAAGAAGAGCGGTTCATCATTTGGATAAAGGAAGAGTTGTTATTTTTGTTGCAGGTACGGGTAATCCTTATTTTACAACTGATACAGCAGCTTCATTAAAGGCAAATGAAATTGGCGCTGAAATTATATTAAAAGCAACGAAAGTTGACGGGATTTACACAGCGGACCCTGTAAAAGTAAAGACGGCAAAAAAATATAAGAAGTTAAAGTTCATTGACGTTTTGAGCCAGAATCTTAAAGTTATGGATGCAACGGCAATCAGCATGTGTATGGACAATAATCTGCCTATTTTAGTTTTTAATTTACTTAAAAGAGGCAATATTAAAAAAGTTGTTTTAGGTGAAAACATCGGAACAATAGTCCAATAATAGGAGTAAAAAAATGATCATAAAAGAAGTTATTCAGCAGACAGAATCTAAGATGAAAAAATCTATTGAATCGGCAAGGCGTGAATTTTCAGAAGTTAGAACAGGAAGAGCACATCCGGGATTGATAGAAGGGTTACATGTTGATTATTATGGCACTCCTACAATGTTTAAAGAACTTTCTTCTATTTCTATTCCTGATCCGCGTACAGTACTTATTCAGCCATGGGACCCAAGCGTGATTCCTGAACTTGAAAAGGCAATTACAAATTCAAAGTTAGGTGTTATGCCATCTAATGATGGAAAAGTGGTTCGTTTAAATATTCCTCCTCTTTCTGAAGAAAGAAGACATGAATTGCAGAAAGTTGTTAAAGAAATGGCTGAACAAGCAAGGATTTCTTTGCGGTCAATTAGAAAAGATGCCAACGATAAAATAAAGAAGCTTGAGCATGATAAGACTATTGCAGAAGATGATGGTTTTAAAGCACATGAAAACATTCAGAAGTTGATTGATAAATATATTAAAGAAATTGATGCTCTTTTGGAAGAAAAAAGCAAAGCTTTGATGAGTTAATAAAAAACTTTGTTTAATAAAAATATTCATGACCCACTAGCTCATCTGGTAGAGCACAGCCCTTTTAAGGCTGGTGTGCCGCGTTCGAGTCGCGGGTGGGTCACCAAATTAAGTGGTTATTAGTTTTGGGCGGATGGTGAAATTGGTAGACACGCTAGTCTTAGGAACTAGTGCCGCAAGGCATGGAGGTTCAAGTCCTCTTCCGCCCACAAAGATTTTGATTTTTGATCTGTCAAATTGATTAGTATTTGAAAACTAATGCGGCGGTAATTCAGTTGGCTAGAATGCCACCTTGCCAAGGTGGATGTCGTGGGTTCGAATCCCATCCGCCGCTTTAATCCTTTAACCTCGGTTTTTTTTGATATTGAGAATTATCTAATCATAATAATAAGAATAATATGATATTAATAATAACCATATAGCCCAGTCTCTATTTGAGAATGGGCTTTATTTTGTTGTTCACTATTATATTCAAAAAGAGCCATAAATTGTTTTAAAAAAGATAGTTGCAGTTATTCTAGATTTATATTAGACTGAAACGACATTTTAGGAGGATTACTAAATGAAGATAAGAGAGTTCATAAGTGCAAAAGCAGTTTCAGCAGATTTGAAAGCTAAAGACAAAGAAGGAGTTATAACTGAATTAGTTGATTTGATTATTGATACTGGGTCAATAGAAAAGAAGAGCAAGAAAAAGGTTTTAGAAGTTTTGATGGCCAGAGAAGCACTAGGTTCAACAGCAATTGGGCAAGGCATTGCTATCCCTCATGCAAAGCATAAGAGCACAAAAAAACTTGTAGGATGCTTAGGCGTAAGTAAAGAAGGTATTGATTTTGATTCATTAGATGGTGAACTTGCTCACATTTTCTTTTTATTGATGGCGCCAATTGATTCTGCTGGACCGCATTTGAAGGCTCTTGCAAAAATATCACGTTTATTAAAGGATAAATTTGTAAGAGAAAGACTTAAAGGCGCGAAGGATGAAGAAGAGATTAAAAAGATTATTGATCAAGAAGATGACCGTCTTATGAGCTTGTAATTATGCCCAAGAATCCTTTTAAATGGCTTTATCCTGGAATGAAGGTAAAGCGCTGGTTTTTTACATCACTTTTGGGAGTTATCATAGTTGGTGTTGGGGCTGTTCTTTCTTCTAATGAATATGAGTTCGTAAGCGTTCTTGGTGTTGTTTGGATTTTGTGCGGGATGATCCTTATTGTTATGGGTATGAGTAAAATGATCGTTTCGCTTTTAACTTTATTCTTACCCAAAGGCGAACGTGAACTTGTAAATATATTGTATCAAAAAAGATATTTAGAGCGCGGCCCAAAGATAGTTACTATTGGGGGCGGTCATGGTCTTTCTCATCTTATTTTTGGTCTAAAAGAGTATACCTCAAATATCACTGCAATTGTGACAGTTGCAGATAGTGGGGGATCTTCTGGAAGATTACGTGAAGAATTTAATATTGTTGCCCCAGGGGATATTAGAAATTGTCTTGTAGCATTGGCTGACGCACCTGCGCTTATGGGTGAGCTTTTTCAATTTAGATTTTCACAAGATTCGGAATTGAAAGGTCATAATTTTGGAAACTTGTTCTTAACCGCAATGGTCCAATTAACTGATGGAGATTTTGAAAGAGCTGTTAAAGAAACAAGTAAAGTTTTAGCTATTCGAGGAAAGGTCGTTCCTGCAACAGTTAGTAATATACATTTGATCGCTGAGTATAGTGATGGGACCAAAATGGAAGGTGAGGCTAGCATACCAAGCAAAGGTGTTGCGATTGATAGACTTTCTTTGACGGATGAAGACGCGTATCCAACTTCAGATGCGCTTGATGCTATTGAAGAAGCTGATATAATTATTCTTGGTCCAGGTAGCTTGTATACTAGTATAATCCCTAATTTGATAATTAAAGGAATGAGTGAGGCAATTGCAAAAGCTTCTGCTTTTAAGATATATGTTTGCAATGTTATGACTCAAAAGGGTGAAACGACTGGCTACTCTGCGAGTGATCATGTTAAGGCAATTGTTAAGCATTCCAATAGTAAGGTAATTGATGCGTGCCTTATTAATAATGCTAGTGCTCCTGAGAACACTTTAGATCGCTATCAATTTGAAGAATCATTTCCGGTAAAGGCTGATATTGAAAAGATAAGAGAGATGGGTTGCAGGGTTGTAGCTACTGATTTGCTTGGGGTAACAGATTATGTTCAACATGATTCATCAAAACTAAATCGAGCTTTAATTAGATTGATTGAAGCTAACAGGGTTATAAAAAGATAAATGCCACTAATAAGAAGAGAGATCAACGTTAGAAATCCACAAGGCTTACATGCACGGCCAGCAGCATTGTTCGTTCAGATAGTCTCGAAATATGATTCTGTTGTTACCATTCAAGGTGAAGGGGAAAAAGTGAATGGAAAATCTATAATGGGCATATTGACTTTAGGGGCACAAAAAGGTGCTGATGTTATTATTGAAGTTGAGGGTGATGATGCTCAAATAGTAGCTGATGAGTTAGAAGCATTGTTGACCGATGAGGAAAAATAATGAGTGAAATAATATTAAAAGGTATTCCTGCAGCTCCGGGCATTGTATTTGGTTCTGCTTTTATTCTTGATAAGCAGGAGTTTGTTATAACTCCAAGAGCTATCATGGAAAAGGAAATACCAATTGAAATTGCTAGGTTTGAAGAGGCTCTTATTAAAACGCGCGAGGAGATATGCTCCATCCAAAAAAAGATCAGTGCTCAAATGGGCGGAAAGCATGCTCAGGTTTTTGATGCTCATTTATTAGTATTAGAAGATAGGACTTTAGTAGAGGAAGTTGTAAAAAGAATTAGAGCAGAAAAGCTTTCCAGTGAATACATTTTTTCAGAGGTCATAAAGAAGTATGTAAAAATATTCATGAATATTGAGGATGAATATTTAAGAGAGAGAATGAGTGATATTAGTGATGTTGGCAGAAGAGTTCTAAAGAATTTGATGGATGAGGATAAGCTTCATGAACTAGATAATATTACTGAACAATTGATAATTATTAGTCATGATCTGGCGCCGTCTGATACTGCGAGTATGTTCAACAAAAGTATTATAGCGTTTGCTACTGACATTGGTGGACGCACATCGCATACGGCTATTATGGCTAAATCGCTTGGGGTTCCTGCTGTTGTTGGTTTAAAAGATGCTACTCTGAAAATCAAGAATCAAGATTTCATTATAGTTGATGGTAGAAAAGGCCTTGTTGTCGTAAGTCCAACTGAGGAAACCATAAAATCTTATGAAGATCAGTTGAGCAGAATACATGAATATAGAAATCAATTCATGGAGATCAAGGACCTCGAAGCTGAAACAAGCGATGGGAAAATTATAACTCTACTAGGCAATTTGGAGTTGCCGGAAGAAGTTCATAATGTGATTAAGCATAATGCTGGCGGAGTTGGATTGTATAGGACAGAGTATTTCTATATGAATAGAGTTGATCTTCCTTCTGAAGATGAGCAATTTGAAGCATATAAAATGGTGGCTGAAGCAATGGGTGATATGCCTGTCACTATTCGAACACTTGATCTTGGGGGAGACAAGTTTATTTCGAGTTTACAGATACCTAGAGATATGTATGCATCGCTAGGCTGGCGTGCTATTAGATTCTGTTTTGAAAGACCGGATATTTTTAAAGTGCAGTTAAGAGCCATTCTTAGAGCCTCGGCTTATGGCAATATACGAATGATGTATCCTATGATAGCCGGTCCAGGAGAGTTGACCAGAGCTAATTCAATACTTAATGAAGTTAAGGAAGATTTGAGAAAAGCGAGTATTTCTTTTAACGAAGATATGAAAGTTGGAGTTATGATAGAGGTTCCCTCTGCAGCTGTGACTTCAGACCTGTTGGCAAAAGAAGCGGATTTTTTTAGCCTTGGAACAAATGACCTAATTCAATATACGCTGGCTGTCGATAGGGTTAATGAACAAACAGCATCAATGTATGAACCTTGCCATCCAGCTATTTTGCGTTTGATAAAAATGACAGTTGATTCTGCACATAAGGCAGGTATTAAAGTAAGTTTGTGTGGAGAAATGGCTAATGAGCCAATATTAGCAATGATTCTGATTGGGTTAGAGATCGATGAACTAAGTATGTCGCCTAATAGTATCTTACAGATCAAGAAACTTATTAGAAGTGTTAGTTTTGGCGATGCAAAGGTATTGGCTGAAAGAGCCTTAGAATTGCCTACGGGCAAAGAAGTAGAGCAATTAAGTTCAGAAACATTATCAAGATTAGCTACAGAGTTTGTGAGTCATGATTAAGGAAAAATCACTATGAAAGCACTAATTTTAGCAGCAGGTTATGGAACCAGGCTTCAAGAAGTCGCCAAAGATACGCCAAAGGCTCTGTTACCAATTGGTGAAAAACCTATTTCAAACCATATTCTTGACAGGATAAAGGATCTTAATGAACTTAATGAAATAATTATCATTACTAATGATAAGTTCTATAATAATTTTGTGTCTTGGGCCGAAGAGCAAAAAGATTTTCCATTTAAGATCAGTGTCGTTAATGATGGGACCCGTACAAATGAAGATCGCTTAGGGTCTATTGGGGATATTGAATTTGCAATAAAACAGGAAGAGATAAAGGATGATGTTTTAGTTGTTGGCGGAGATAATCTTTTTGATTTTAATTTGGATGAATATATTCATTTTGCACAGTCTCAGAGAACAGCTGTTACAATTGGTTTGTATGATATTGAAAGTTTGGAAGAAGCAACAAAATTTGGAGTAGTAGGCATTGATGGCAACAAGAAGATAGTCTCATTTGTCGAGAAGCCTGCAGAGCCTCGATCAACGCTCATAGCGATGTGTTTTTATTATTTGCCAAAGAATTCTCTTAATTTAGTGGCTGATTATTTAGCTCAGTGTAAAAAGTCAGATACTGCTGGTGATTATATAAGGTGGCTTCACGAAGAATCTGAGGTGTATGGATTTAAATTTAGTGGCAAATGGTACGATATCGGAAGCATTGAATCATACAATGAGGCACAGGAAAAGTTTAAAAAGTGATTAGAGCTGTTGTCTAGAGCGAAACCAGATCTAATAAAAATTATTCGCTTAATTCAGAAAGGAAGGGCATGTTGTGAAAGGAAAGTATTTTATTACATCAGAATCAGTTGGGGCTGGACATCCAGATAAAGTTTGTGACCAAATATCTGATGCAGTTCTAGATGCATGTTTGAAAGATGACCCATTAAGTCGTGTAGCTTGCGAAACTTTTATCTCTTCTGGTCTTGTTATTGTTGGAGGAGAAATTACAACAAAAACCTATATTGATGTTCATAAGCTAGTACGTAAAGTTGTTAAAGATATCGGATATGATGACCCGAAATACGGCTTTGATGCCAATACTTGTGCGATCCTAAACGGGATAAATGCGCAGTCACCTGATATTTCTCAAGGTGTTGATGCTGGTGGTGCTGGAGATCAGGGTATTATGTATGGTTATGCAACAGATGAAACTCCTGAATTAATGCCGCTACCTATTATGCTAGCTCACAAATTGGTTGCACGTGTTTCAGAGCTAAGAGTGAAAAAGATCCTGAAATATTTAGGACCTGATTGTAAGAGCCAGGTAACTGTTGAGTATCATGATGACAAGCCAATTAGAGTTGATACAGTTGTTTTAGCTTGTCAGCACACAGAAGATATTTTAGATAAGACAGGAAAGAGAATAACTAAAAAAGCTCGCGAAGAGATGATCAATATGATCGCAAAGCCTATCGTAGGAAAACTTATTGACAGTAAAACAAAATTCTTTGTTAATGAAACTGGTAAGTTCGTAGTAGGCGGACCGCAGTCAGATGCTGGTGTGACTGGACGCAAGATCATTGTTGATAATTATGGCGGCGTAGTTCCTCATGGAGGAGGCGCCTTTTCTGGTAAAGATTCAACAAAGGTTGACCGCTCGGCAACTTATATGGCGAGATATATCACTAAGAATATTGTTGCAGCTAAATTGGCTAAAAAATGTTTAATTCAATTAAGCTATGCTATTGGATATCCTGAACCGCTTAGTATTTATGTTGATACTTTTGGAACAGGTATTGTTGATGAAGCAAAACTAGAAAAGATAATACGTAAACACTTTGATCTAACTCCAAAAGGTATTATTAAGACTTTAGACCTTCGTAAACCAAGATTATTAAAAACAGCTTCTTATGGCCATTTTGGTAGAAATGAAAAAGAGTTTACTTGGGAAAAAACTGATAAAGCAGCTGCTTTGAAAAAAGATGCTTTAAAAAAGTAAAAGTGTGTTAACTGAAGAATTAAGCCTGGAAGTTGTTATTCTCTGGGCTTAATTTCAGAAGCGATACCCTGATGATAGGATAGGGTAGCTTCGTTTTTATTAAATTATTTTAGTGAACGGGGAGTTGAAATGAATAGTGTAGTAGAAACTAATGATTACAAAGTAAAAGATATGGCTTTGGCAGCATTTGGCCATAAAGAAATTGAATTAGCTGAAACTGAGATGCCTGGCTTGATGGCTTTAAGAAAAAAACATGAAGGACAAAAACCGTTGGCAGGTTCAAGGATAATGGGCTCTCTTCATATGACTATTCAGACAGCAGTATTGATCAAGACATTGGTAGAGCTAGGGGCTGATGTAAGATGGGCTAGTTGTAATATTTTTTCAACTCAAGACCATGCAGCAGCAGCGATAGTTGATCTTGGTGTTCCTGTTTTTGCATGGAAAGGTGAGACTTTAAAAGAATATTGGTGGTGCACTCTGAAGGCTTTATCATTTCCTAATGGTGAAGGTCCTAATCTTATTGTCGATGATGGTGGCGACGCTACCATGATGGTACATATTGGATGTGATGCAGAGAAAGATCCTTCTATTCTTGATAAGGAAGTAGAGGCTGAAGATGAGAAAGAGCTTTTTGCTTGCTTGAAAGGGGTTTTAGCTAATGAGCCAATGAAATGGCAGAATATGGCTAAAGAGATCAAAGGTGTTTCTGAAGAAACAACAACAGGGGTTCATCGTCTTTATCAAATGATGAAGGAAGGAAAGCTGCTTTTTCCTGCGTTTAATGTTAATGATTCCGTAACAAAATCAAAGTTCGATAATCTTTATGGATGCAGAGAATCTTTAGCTGATGGAATTAAAAGGGCTACAGACATTATGATAGCTGGAAAAGTTGTTGTTGTTTGTGGATATGGTGATGTTGGAAAGGGATGCGCTCATTCTATGAAAAGTTACGGGGCAAGAGTAATTGTTACTGAGATAGACCCTATTTGTGCGCTTCAAGCCGCAATGGAAGGTTTTGAAGTTAAAACCTTGGAAGACTCATTGGATGAAGGCAATATTTATGTGACAACTACTGGCAATTTAGATATTATAACTACTGAACATATGTCTAAAATGTTGGATAAAGCTATTGTTTGTAATATTGGGCATTTTGATAATGAGATACAAGTTGCAAAACTTGAAAAATTGCCAGGAATCAAGAAGGAAAATATTAAACCTCAAGTTGATCAGTATTATTTTGCAGATGGACATTCTATTATTTTGCTTGCTGAAGGAAGGTTGGTTAACTTAGGTTGCGCAACAGGCCATCCTTCTTTTGTAATGAGTAATTCATTTACTAATCAGACATTAGCTCAACTTGAACTTTGGCAAAAAGATTATAAAACAGATGTTTATAGATTGCCTAAACATCTTGATGAAGAAGTCGCTCGTCTTCATTTAGAACATATTGGGGTAAAACTTACAAAGCTTTCTAAGGCGCAGGCAGATTACATCGGCGTTCCTGTAGGAGGTCCTTATAAGCCTGAACATTATAGATATTAAGATTATTGGGGAGTTCTTTAGGGGGTCGACCTTGCCTGCCGGCAGGCGTCGTCACGAATATGTTAATAATATTTATTTAAGAAGAAAAAAGAAAGGGAGTTTAGCATGGCAAAGATCTATCATGAAAAAGACGCTGATTTAGGGGTATTAAAAGATAAAGTTATCGCAATTATTGGATATGGTATTCAAGGTCGTGGTCAAGCTTTGAATTTGAGAGATAGCGGGCTAAATGTTATTGTTAGCGAGCTTGAAGATAATCCGAATTATCAAATTGCAGTTGAAGATGGTTTTAAACCTATGGATGCAAAGAAAGCTGCAAAAAAAGCTGACATCATCCAGATATTAACTCAAGATCATGTTCAAGCAATTCTTTATAAAAAAGCTATCAAGAAAAATTTGACAGCAGGAAAGTCTTTGGTTTTTTCACATGGTTTTAATATTCATTTTGGGCAAATTGTCCCTCCAGCAGATGTTGATGTTTGGATGATCGCTCCTAAGGGGCCAGGCGCATTAGTTAGAAGGCAATATGAAGAAGGAAAAGGTGTTCCATGTTTAGTTGCTATCTATCAGGATGCATCAGGTAATGCATTAAAGGATGCTCTTGCTTATGCTAAAGGTATTGGCGGAACAAGAGGTGGTGTTATTGAAACAACTTTTAAAGAAGAGACTGAAACCGATCTCTTTGGTGAGCAGGTAGTACTTTGCGGTGGTGTTAGCGAGCTTGTTAAAGCTGGTTATGAAACTTTGGTTGATGCTGGTTATCAGCCGGAAATCGCTTATTTTGAATGTCTCCACGAGCTAAAACTCATTACTGATCTCATTTATGAAGATGGTATTGTCGGAATGAGAAAAAGGGTTTCTGATACGGCAGAATATGGTGATTATTCAAGAGGTCCAAGAATAATTACTGAAAGGACCCGTAAGGAAATGAAGAAGATCTTAGGGGAAGTTCAATCAGGCAAATTTGCCAAAGAGTGGATTCGTGAAAATAAAAAAGGTAGGCAGAATTTTGAGCAATCTAGAAAAGATTCAGCAAATCATCCAATTGAAAAAGTTGGAGCAGCTTTGCGTAAAATGATGCCTTGGATGCAAAAGTAAGAAGACACTCTTTTTTTAAAGAGGTTAATATAATGAATAAGAAAAAATCAGATAAAGTATTGATATTCGACACGACCCTGCGTGATGGTGAGCAAGCTCCAGGCGCTAGCATGAACAAGAAGGAAAAGTTGGAGGTTGCTTATGCTTTAGAGAGACTGGGCGTCGATATTATTGAGGCTGGTTTTCCTGTAATTTCTAAGGGAGACTTTGAATCAGTGAGCATGGTTGCTAAACACATAAAGAGATCTATTGTTTGTGGTTTGGCAAGATCAATTAAGAAAGATATTGATGCAGCTTCTGAGGCTCTTAAGAATGCAAAGAATAAAAGAATACATGTGTTTTTAGCAACTTCAAATATACACATGCAGCATAAGTTGAGGAAAAATAAGGATGAGATCCTTAAAATGGCTGTTGATGCGGTCAAATATGCAAAAAAGAAAGCTGAAGATATTGAGTTTTCTCCTGAAGATGCTTCAAGGACAGAAAAGGAATTCTTATATAGGATACTTGAAGCGGTAATTAAAGCAGGAGCAAAAACAGTAAATATACCTGATACTGTTGGCTATAGCATACCATCAGAATATGGACAGTTGATCAATGATATTATGAATAATGTTCCTAATATCAATAAAGCTATCATTTCTGTTCATTGTCATGATGATCTGGGTGTTTCTGTTGCTAATTCACTAGAAGCAGTAAAAAATGGTGCAAGGCAAGTTGAATGTACCATTAATGGTATTGGTGAAAGAGCGGGCAATGCATCCATGGAAGAGATAGTGATGGCTTTAAAAACTCGATCAGATCTTTATGGATGTATAACTGGGATCAAAACTCCGGAAATTTGCAGGGTGTCGAGATTGGTTAGCAAATATACTGGATTTGCAGTTGCCCCAAATAAAGCTATTGTTGGGCATAATGCTTTTCGTCATGAAGCTGGCATTCATCAAGATGGTATTCTAAAAGAAAGAACGACATATGAGATAATGAAACCAGAAGATGTAGGCTTTTTAGGCACAGGATTGGTTTTAGGTAAGCATTCTGGACGACATGCATTTAAAGATAGGTTGAAGGCTTTAGGCATAGTGTTGGGTGAAAAAGAATTAGACCAGGCTTTTGATCGTTTTAAAGATGTTGCAGATAAGAAAAAACAAGTTTTTGATGAAGATTTATTAGCGATTGTTGAAGATGAAGTAAAAGTCTTTAAAGAGATATGGGCCCTGGAAAGCTTAGCTGCAACAACTGAAACCGGAAAGAAACCTAAGATCGATATAAAATTGAGATCTAAGGGTAAGGTTTATTGTAAACGTGGTACAGGGGATGGACCAGTTGATGCTTGTTATAAAGCGATCGAGTCGATCACTAAGATCAAATGTGAATTGCTTGATTATTCTATTCAGTCAGTAACAAGAGGTAAAGATGCCCTCGGCGAAGTTACTGTAAAGGTAAAGGCTAAGGATAAAAAAGTCATTGCTCATGGCGCTAGTACTGATATTTTTGAAGCTTCAGTCAAAGCCTATATTAATGCGATCAACAAGGTTCTCTCTTAGATTTTAATAAATAATAGTGAATTTTATTATGGGGGCATGGAGGCAAAACTTCCATGCCCTTAATTATGTTAGGGAAAAAATATGGAAGAAGATTATAAAACACAATACGGCCTGGTTGGTTATCCTCTGGGGCACAGCCTTTCTCCTTTAATGCATAATGCGGCATTTGAAGCTTTGGAAGTAGATGCTTTGTATAAATTGTTTCCGTTGGAGGAGGAAGAACTGGAGGGATTTTTTAAGGATCTGAAAGATGAGTTTAGTCCGATATTCGGTCTTAATGTAACAGTTCCATATAAAGAAAAAGTAGTTCAATATTTAGATAATGTCGATCCTCTAGTCGATAAAATTAAAGCTGTTAATACAATTTTGATCAATGATGAGAGAAAACTAATTGGGTATAATACTGACGCGCCTGGGTTCTTGGCGCACTTATCTGAAATAGGTTTTAAGTCAGAGGACAAGAATGTGGCTATTCTTGGGGCAGGAGGTGCAGCAAGAGCAATAGTAAGTGTTTTGTGTTTGATAGTTGAGCGTCCCAAAACTATTAAGCTCTACGACATTGATAAAGGAAAGGCAGACCTTCTTATTAAAGATATTGGTGAAATGATCAATGTTGATATTGTTGAAACAGTAAACAGTATTGATGATCTGAACATTGAATTAGCTGATCTTTTAATAAATGCCACGCCTATTGGAATGAAAGAGGACGATCCCTGTTTAGTTGATGAAGGGCTTCTTCACAGCGATATGTTGGTTTATGATCTTATTTATAATCCTGCAGAAACAGAGCTCTTGAGAATGGCTAGGGAAAAAGGGGCGCAAGTATCTAATGGTTTAGGGATGCTTTATTATCAGGGAGTGCTAGCATTTCAGCACTGGGCTGGTCAGGAAATCGATCAGAACATAAAAAATATTATGCGCGAGGCGCTTGAAAAAGGATTGGGTCTATGATCATTATCGACATCTATGTATTTATATTCGGTGCAATTATTGGAAGTTTTTTGAATGTTTGTATCGTTCGAATGCCGGAGGAAAAATCTGTTGTCCTGCCACGTTCTCATTGCGTCAAATGTAAAAAGACGATTCCTTGGTATGATAATGTCCCGCTTCTTAGTTATTTGTTATTAAGGGGTAAATGTAGGTTTTGCAAAGAGAAATTCTCATTCTTGTATTTTTTCGTTGAGCTTTTAACAGCAGTTACTTTTGTGCTTTTTTACCGATATTTTGGATTTTCTAAAGTCCTGTTCCCTTATCTTGCAATGGTGTCAGGTTTTATCGTAGCAACTATGGTTGATTTTAAGCATAGGATAATCCCGGATGAGATCAGCGTTGGAGGAATGTGTGCAGGCTTGGTTTTTAGCTTGTTCATTCCTGAGATGCACGGGCTGGATTATGCAAATAGACATTTTTTGATCGTGCATTTGCATTCCCTTGGATTGTCGTTTTTAGGGGCTTTTGTTGGCGGCGGTTCTGTTTATTTTATGGGAATTCTAGGGGATTTTTTATTTAAGAAAGAATCAATTGGCGGCGGAGATGTTAAACTTCTTGCAATGGTAGGCGCATTTTTAGGTTGGAAGCTGGCTCT
>JAHJCZ010000109.1 GCA_018812705.1 Candidatus Omnitrophota bacterium | reverse complement strand
AATGAAAAATCAAAAAGGATTTGAAATTGAAGTTGAGCTTATTGAGGATAGGGGTAATGAGTTGATCCTTCTTTTTGGTTTTAATAGTAATAAGGGTTTGTAATATCAATGGAATTGACTGGAAACATTTCGGATTATTTTATTGTTTTTATTGGCGGTATACTTGTTAGCTTTACGCCATGTGTTTATCCTGTTCTGCCTTTAACAGCTGCTTTTATTGCAGACGCAAACATAAACGGATCAAAATTGAGGGGTTTTCTTATATCTCTTGTTTATGTGTTGGGCATGGCGATCACATATAGTTCTCTTGCGGTTTTTGCAGCTTTAACAGGGAAAATATTTGGCCAGGTCCAATCTAGCCCTATCATTTATGCTTTGATTTCAGCATTTTTAGTTTTTTTCTCTCTTGTAATGTTCGAGGTTATTAATATGCCTTCATTAGGATTTTCAATTAAATTTGGAGAGAAGCCGACACATATTGTTGGTGTTTTTTCTGCTGGTATGATTTCCGGTCTGATAGTTGGTCCATGTATTGGCCCAGTTTTAGGATCAATATTAGCATATATTGCTTATAAGCAAAATATTATTAATGGTGTGGGTCTTGTATTTGTTTTTTCGTATGGAGTAGGGCTTTCGCTTATAATTGTTGGTACATTTAGCGGGATATTGCCGAGCTTGCCAAGATCTGGAAAATGGCTTATAACGATCAAGAATATTTGTGCAATAGTCTTGATGCTGGCGGCAATATATTATTTGTTAAAAGCATTATCAATTATCTATTAGTAATGAAAAATATCATATTCATAATTTTATTTGTAGTCTTCATGGTTTTAATCCCTTCAATTGTCGGAGCGCAGCTGTTCTTTATGGACAATGCTAATGTTGCGAACCCCGCGCCTGATTTTACTTTAAAAAATTTATCGGGAGTGGAACTGAATTTCAATGAATTTAGGGACAATAAACGAGCAGTTATTTTTTTTTGGGCTACATGGTGTCCTTATTGCCGGAATGAATTGCTGGAATTGTCTAAAAATAAAAAAGAGCATGACAAGAATGGGATTAAAATACTTCTGGTAAACCTAGGTGAAACGCAAGAGGTTGTTAACAGGTTCGTCGAGAAGAATGATATCCCTTTTGAAGTATTGATTGATACCAAATCTAGTTCAAACAAGATTTATGATATTGTCGGTTTGCCGACTTTATTTTTTGTTAATTCAGAAGGCATTGTTACAGGTGCAAAACACAGCTTTCCTGAAAATTATATGGATATTTTAAATAAGAAGTTTCCCGGGTAGTATAATTCTGCAGTAATGATGTTTGCTTCCAATGCTTCTCTATTGTTGGGATGGATAGACTTAGCGCACTGCTGCGAGTATTGATCTTGTTGGTTCAAGTTTATTTAAACTGTAAAAGTGAAGTCCGGGTGCTCCTCCAGCAAGCAGTTCTTTGCATTGTTTTATTGCAAAGTTGATTCCTTCTTTTATAGTGGCCTCTTTGTCGTCAGCGATTGGCTGAAAGATATCCTTGATCTCATCACTTATTGTTGCGCCGCAAAGGTTGGAAAATTTAATTAGGCCTTCATAATTTGTTATTGGGAGTATTCCTGGAATAATACGTGAAGTCACGCCAAGTTTTCTTAATCGCTTTACATACTCGAAATAGTGATCATTGTTAAAAAAGAATTGTGTTATTACAAAATCTGCCCCGTTATCAATTTTGATCTTTAAGAATTCAGAGTCTTTGTTCAGGTCTTTGCAAAGAAGATGCCCTTCAGGAAAACCGGCAACGCCTATTGAAAAATAGTTGTTAAAATTTTCTTTTATGAAAGAAACAAGCTCGCAGCTGTATTTGAAGTTCTCTTCAGTAGGCTGCCAGTCAGGATCGTCTATTGGGGGATCGCCTCTTAACGCAAGGATGTTCTGTATCTGTCGTGATTCGATGTCTTTAACTATCGCCTTAATATCATCCTTAGAGTGT
Organism: Candidatus Omnitrophota bacterium; assembly: GCA_018812705.1. Taxonomy (GTDB): domain Bacteria; phylum Omnitrophota; class Gorgyraeia; order Zapsychrales; family Zapsychraceae; genus Zapsychrus_A. The sequence goes on along the minus strand of JAHJCZ010000109.1, from coordinate 7,437 downwards.
AGAACACAAGTCAAATGAGCCATTGAAGGAACTTTGTGAGTGTTCTGTATGTGCTCTACCAGGTCCAGGGTTTTTTCCCTGCTGCCTCCGCCGGCTCCATATGTGCAGGAAATAAAGTCGGGCTCAAGTTCGCAGAGCTGAGCTATTGTCTCAATAAGGTTGTCGAGCCCTTTTTCAGTCTTTGGGGGAAATATCTCTAGCGAGAATGTTTTTTCTTTTTCAATAAAAATGTCTGATATTTTTTTCATAGTAATTAAGATTATATGATTTTGAGTTGCAAACTTAAATTATATCTCATATGATAAAGCGTAATTCAATTTAATCAAAGGAAAATTTAATAATATGAAAATAGCGATAGTTACAGGTTCGTCCGGGCTGATAGGCTCTGAGGCAGTAAAATTCCTAGCAAAAAAGGATATGAAGGTTGTCGGCATTGATAATGATATGCGCAGATATTTTTTCGGGGATGAAGCCTCGACGGCTTGGAATACTCAAGTATTGAAGAATGAGGTAAGTGGCTTTGAGCACAATGAGATAGATATACGGGATCGCGATGCGCTGGATAAGGTTTTTAGCCAATACAATACCGATATTGACCTGATTGTGCATACTGCATCGCAGCCGTCCCATGATTGGGCTGCTAAAGAGCCGTTCACGGATTTTACGATCAATGCTAATGGTACATTAAATCTGCTGGAGATGACGCGTAAGTATTGCCCAAATGCTGTTTTTATTTTTACAAGCACTAATAAAGTTTATGGTGACCTTCCGAACCTTTTGCCATTGGTAGAGCTTGAAACACGCTGGGAAATTGAAAAAGATCATCCGTTCTTTAAGGGAATTGATGAGACAATGAGCATAGATCAGTCAAAGCATTCCTTGTTCGGTGCTTCAAAGGTGGCCGCAGATATAGTGGTTCAAGAGTATGGCAGGTATTTTGGTATGAAAACAGTTTCTTTTAGAGGGGGATGTTTAACAGGGCCTAATCATTCAGGGGCTCAGCTTCACGGATTTTTGGCATATCTTATGAAATGTTGTGTGACTGGCGATAAATATACTGTTTTTGGCTATAAGGCCAAACAGGTCAGGGATAATATCCATAGTAGTGACCTTGTGGACGCATTTTATGCTTACTATCAAGCTCCAAGGATCGCTGAAGTTTATAATATTGGTGGCGGCAGGGATAATAGCTGTTCTATGCTTGAAGCAATTAGTTTATGTGAAGAGGTTTCCGGTAAAAAGCTAAATTATGAATATGTCGAGCAGAATAGGAGCGGAGATCATATTTGGTATATTAGTGATCTAGGAAAATTCGAAAGACATTATCCTGATTGGAAGCAAAATTATTCTCTTAAAGATACTATTGTTCAGATATATAATAATAATGTTGATAGATGGTAAGTTTTCTTTTGTATAGCTATTGTTTAACAAAATAATTGACATAAGTATTTCCAATAAGTATACTGACTTCAAACCCAAAAGGAGGAATTAAAATGTTAGCTTATTTTTTAATTATTTTAGGAGTTGCTTCAAGATTAATAGTTCACGTACCGAATTTTACGCCAGTGATCGCGATCGCATTGTTCAGTGGTGTTTATTTAAAGAAGAAGTATGCTGTCGTGCTTATGCTGGCATTGATGGCAATTACAGATGTATTGATAGGATTTCACAATATAATGTTCTTTACTTGGGGTAGTTTTGCCTTGATAGCTGTTTTGGGAACAACAATGAAAGGCAAAGTAAATTTCAAGTCGGTTTTTTCAGGAAGTTTGTTGGCAGCGATCCTTTTCTTTGTCGCTACTAATTTTGGTGTTTGGTTAGTATCAGGGATGTATGCAAGATCTTTAGCCGGGCTTGTCACTTGTTTTACAATGGCAATTCCGTTCTTTAGATACACGGCAGCAAGTGCATTTATCTATTCTTTTGTTCTATTTGGTGGATATGAGCTTATTGCCTCAAGAATTAAAAGTACGCGTTTAGCTACTGCTCTTTAAAATGCTTTGACTGTATAGGCCCTCTTCGAGAGGATAATAAGGAAATTCCTGTGGTCTGTTTTTAACAGAGAATCAGGAGCGGTCCCGCCGCTGTAATAGAGACATGGTCTCTTAAGCCAGAATACTGCCATACAGATAATTATCAAATACTGCGTGCGGACAGTATAGGTAAACATATATTTAGGAAAAAGATTCAGGGTGCACTCCTAATTGGGTTAAAGATGAAAATTGAAAAAATTTCATACTTAGCTTGATTAGGAGTTTTTTTTTGCTCATTTGAGCTTGGTGTCTTTCTGAGCGAAGCGAAGAATCTTTTTAGATCCTTCAATCAGCTTACGCTTCTTTCAGGATGACGATTTGCCCCTGGAATAAAATTAATTTAGGAGAAAAAATGAAAAGAATTATCAGTTGTTTAATGGTGACAGCACTTATGCTTGTATCACCAGTAGTTTTTGCTCAACAAACATTCGAAGAAGAATTAGGTCGAATAATAGTTACAGCAACACGTATTGGCCAGCATGATTACAAGATCACTGGAAATGTAACAGTTATTGATAGGGATCAAATTGAGGCATCAAATGCTCAGAGTGTACCTGATGTTCTGAAAGAAGCTTTAGGTGTTTCAATTTCAGATAATAGCACGACAAAAACGTCAAAGCTTGATATTAGAGGTTTTGGTGAAACTGCTGTCAGCAGCGTGTTATTTCTAGTTAATGACAGAAAGACAAATTCAATTGATATGTCAGGCTCAGACCTTGTGCAGATACCTATTGAGTCAGTTGAAAGAATAGAGATCATTAGGGGGGCTGGCTCTGTACTTTATGGGGATAATGCTGTTGGAGGGGTTGTTAATATTATAACAAAAAAGGGAGAAGGATATGCCTCTGGCCAAGTTGGTGTTTCTTATGGAAGTTATGATAAGAGAGCAACTAATTTAGAGGTATCCGGAGAGAAGAACAATATATCTTATTATGTAAGCTCGAAATATACAGATGAAAGAGGATATCGTCAGAATAGCGATATGCTGGCTAAGGATTTCAACGGAAGATTTGGTTATAAATTTTCAGACAAAATATCCTTAGATGTTGAAACGGGTTGGCATGAAGATGATTATGGCCAGCCAGGCAGTTTGACCGAGGCACAGCTTATTTCATTAGGCAGAAGAGGGTCGCCTAATGAAGATGATACCGCGGCTACAAGAGATAGGTTCATCAATTTTTCATTTGATGTTAATCCCTGGCCTGAAAATATGGATTTTGGGAAATTGATCGTTGATGTAAGTTACAGGAACAGGGATGCTTACACTGATAACGTCGCCTGGTCAAGCACGACAAAAAACCAAATAGACACAAAAGGTGTTAATGCAAAATACACTTTTGACAAGACTATATTTGATAAAGAGGTTAATTTTGTAACAGGTATTGATTATTATGATAATGAACATGAAATATTAAGGGAAGCTTCAAGCACAACGGAACTGGTCATTTCAAAAGAGGAATTCGGTATTTATGGCTTCCTTGAATATGAATTGATCGACGATGTTTTTATTAACGGAGGAACAAGGTTCCACAAAGCGGAATATAATTTCAATCAAAGGAACGGGACCGCAGATGATAGCCAGGACCCTGACAAATGGGTTTCCATGGCGGGAATTAAATATGAATATGCCAAGGGATCCAATATTTATGCTAATGTTCAGGAGACCTTCCGGTTTTTAGCGACGGATGAATGGTTCAATACTATCAGCGGTGTTTTGAATTCAGACCTTAAGCAGCAAGAAGGTATGCAGTATGAGATCGGTTTAAAACATAATTTTAATGATAAGGTTGAGCTTAATGTTACCCCGTACGTGATAGATATCGAGAATGAGATATATTATAACCCGACAGGCGGGAATTTTGGCTGGGGGGCGAACGAGAATTATGATAAGACCCGCAGGATCGGGGTGGAAGTTGGAAGCAGGTTCAATATTCTGAAGTTCTTCGATTTGGATTTTTTTAATGACCTGGAATTCTTCACTAATTACACTTATCAAAATCCACAATTCCAAAAAGGTGATTATGATGGCGAGGATATTCCTTTGGTCCCAAGGCATCAGGCAGGTTTTGGAATTATTGCTAAGTTCCTTGAAAGTTATAACTTTTCAGTTCTGGGCCGATATGTTGGAACAAAATTCGTTGGAAGCGATACAGCGAATGCATTAACTCCACTAAAACCTCATTTCATAGTTGACGGAAAACTGGCATATACAAAAAAGAATATGGAAGTTTACGCTGAGGTGAACAATATTTTTAATGAAGAATACTCGACTTATGTGTCTTCATGGACTACAACGAAGTACTATTATCCTGCTCCGGAGATGAATTTTAATTTTGGGGTTAATTTGAAGTTTTAATTAGATTAAGCGGTTATGAAAAAGGGTCATTTGGCTGAGATTTGCTGAATGACCCTTTTTCTTTCGATTCTATAAAGTTGTGATTATAAATAAGCAATCAATGGTCTTGGCAGTTCCAAAAATACATGTAAAATGGAATCATGTATTCCAGATTGATAAAACATTCCGAAGGAAAAAGCTTTTTTTTATTTGGACCGAGAGGTACAGGTAAAACAACATGTGTCAAAAAGACCTTTCCAAATGCCTTATACATTGATTTGCTTGAATCAGAACTTTTTAACAATTTGTTAGCAAACCCGCAAAGAATTGAAATTTTATCTCTAAGAAGTTTAATGATTGGATCATTATTGATGAAGTGCAGAAGGTTTCAGAAATACTCAATGAAGTTCATCGGCTTATTGAAAAAGAAAAAAGAAAATTTATTCTGACTGGCTCTAGTCCTAGAAATCTACGAAGAAAAGTACATAATCTATTGGCGGGAACTGCTCTTTCTTATTCAATGCATGCGTTAACAGTGAAGGAATTAGGTCAAAAATTTCAGTTGGACCACTCATTAAAATTTGGGCAACTTCCATGTGTCTATACGGAGTCCAATCCCAAAAAGTACCTTAAGAGCTATGTCAAGACATATTTTGATGAAGAAGTGAAACAGGAAGGGTTGACAAGAAATCTTGCCTCTTTTTCTAGGTTTATGGAGGCAGCTAGTTTTTCTCAGGGTTCTGTTTTGAGCATAACAGAGGTTGCCCGTGAATGCTCCATTGAGAGAAAAGTAGTTGAAAATTATTTTCATATATTAGAAGATCTATTGATCGGATATAGGATTCCTGTTTTTACAAAAAAAGCAAAACGTAGAATGGTTGCTCATCCAAAAATTTACTTTTTTGATGTGGGTGTTTTTCGTACATTGAGGCCAATGGGACCGCTGGATATGCCTGAGGAGTCTGAGGGAGCAGCTTTTGAAACTTTGTTATTTCAGGAGATTAATGTTCTAAACAGCATGTTAGAAACCCAATATAAAATTTATTACTGGCGTACTGCCAGCGAGAAGGAAGTTGATATATTTTTGTATGGACCGAAAGGTTTGTTGGCGATAGAAGTCAAAAGAACATCGCGCATTACTAATTCGATGTTGAGTAGCTTGAAGTCTTTTGAAAAATATTATCCAATAGAAAAATAATTATTTGTTTATGATGGTAAGCGACGTCAGCGAGAAGGTAATATTGATATTGTTCTTTTGATAGATATGCTTGCCGAACTTCCAAAAATATTATCAGAATAATTAAGAGCGTTATTAAAACTACTTGTATTGTTTTATTCAAGGAAAAGGTGGATGCCTTTTCATACTTTAAAGTATTTTTACTTCTTCATCCTAAAACCTAATTAGAAAAGCGAAAAAGAGGTGCAAAAAAGATGCCTCCGACGATATAATGTTTGTGTGAACAATCATTAATTATCACCCAAAGGGTGAAAAACGGAGGCAAATATGAAATTAAAAAAGAATTTATCCAAAGTCGAGTTAAAAATGAGTAAAGATGCAGTTAGAGGAAAAATGGGGTTAAGTTGGTTAACGCATATCATGAAGGAATTCGGAGTAGAAAAGATAATCAGCGTCGGATACAGGAAGAAAATGAATAGAGAAACAGACAGATTTAAGAAGGGCCTGTCAGCTGTAATGATGAGAGTAGCGGGAGGCGAAAGGATCGAAGACATAGAAAAATTTCGAGTGGATAGTGGATTATTGGAAAGTCTTGGTTGGGATGAGATAATGAATCACTATACATATTTGAATTTAATAAATGACAATAAGCCTAATGAAAGATTAAGAAGTGAAAACAATAAAATGATCATAAAGGCATTAAAAGAGTTAGGTGAAGAAGAGCTAACGTATGACAATGACGCGACATATTTTAATAGTGAAAAGGATAGCGCAAATAATTAATATCAAAAGAGAAAACAATTCAGTGGATTAATTGGAAGTTTTGAAGAATTGGGAATGATCAATACAGTGGATATTAGACGAGGAAATGTGAGTCCACAGAGAGGGATATTAAATCGGTTAAAGAAAGCGACAGCCCAGGCAAAAGCAACGGAGAAAGTGTTAGCATATTTTCGAAGTGATTCAGTTGCATATCGAGTAGATATTATGACATATTGCGATAGAAATAAAATTCGGTATTTTATAAGCGGAGATAAAGATGTTGCGGTTAAAAAACGAATAGCAATGATCAAAGAGAGTGAGTGGAAGATGTTGGAAGATAAGTATTCAAAGAATATAAATACAAAATGGGCCTAGACAAAACATAAGATGTTGAAAGGATTTACGATAAGAATGCTGGTGTTAAGATTGCCAAATCCAGATCCAGATCTGTTTGATGCAAAGCCCTTATTGTTATCATGTGATTGTAACAAACGATTTTGAGATTAAGCCATTGGAATGGCTTAAGAAACACAATGGCAGGATGGGAACAATTGAGCATAGCAATCACGAGATTAAGAACGGATTAGGGTGTGATTACGCGCCAAGCCATGATTTCGAAAAAAATCGAGGTTATTTTTTGATAGGCATACTGTCTTACAATATGTTGGAAATACTCAAGAGGTTTTATCTTGGAATGTAGACGATAAAGTGGCGGGTTAAAAAGATGTGCTATCAGTTTATCAATGTTTGCGGAAAGATTGTGAAGTCTGGGAGAAAGATTTTCTGTAAGATTATTAACGTGACAAATGAAGATTTTGAATTATTTAGAAATTGTAAAACCAGATTGTCCGTGGTTGTTCAATGAAAAAGTAATATTTGCTAACAAGAAAGCAGAACTTATAAAGAGAGTGTAAATAAAAATAGAGCCTATCGCCAAAAAAGTACTCCACTTTTGAAAAATAACAAAACAGCAGATGTTTTAAGGAAATTTAAATATTGAAATAGGTGAAAAATCCAGAATCAGATCAAAAAATTATTTTTTAAAGTTTTAATTATGAGTTAGGGGACACAATGTGGCGCTTATGAGGTTTGACTTTTAAAGTAGTTGTGATAGAATAACTTTCTATTTT
>JAHJCZ010000108.1 GCA_018812705.1 Candidatus Omnitrophota bacterium | reverse complement strand
CAATTTATCCAGATCCATAAGTTCTTCATATTCAAGCATATTTTGCTCTGGATAAAAACCATCTAGATTGCCAAGCAGGTAGCGAACTGTATTCCTGATCTTGCGGTATGCATCGCTTAATCTAGATAAAGTCTCTGTTGAAACCCTAATATCTTCATTATAAGAGCTAGCCGTAGCCCAAAGCCTCAGGATATCTGCACCGCTGTTTTTTATAATGTTTAATGGCGAAATGACATTCCCTAAAGATTTTGACATCTTTCGACCATCTTTATCAACAACAAAACCATGAGTTAAAATCGCCTTAAAAGGTGCCTTTCCTTCCAAACAAACAGCAGGGATCAATGAAGATTGAAACCAACCCCTATGCTGATCAGACCCTTCTAAATATAGGTCAACGGGCAACTCTTTATTCATTTTAGCTTTCACTACAGCTTGGCTACTTACCCCAGAATCAAACCAAACATCAAGGATATCCTTGGTTTTATCAAAATCTGTTCCGCCACAATCTGGACATGCAAAACCAGCCGGAATAAGATCCTTAATATCCTTTTCAAACCAAATATTTGTTCCTCCAGTTTTTACTTGCTCCGCAAAAAAATCAATAACTTCACTGAAAAGTTTATGCTTATTACCACAACCCTTGCATGCAACAGCAGGAATAGGAACACCCCAATACCTCTGTCTTGACAGACACCAATCCGGTCTACCGCTAACCATGCCAAGGATCCTCTCTTGTCCGGTTGATGGTATCCATTCAATATCATTCTTAATAATGTCTACTAATTTACCTCTTAAATTTTCATGATCAATTTTTAAGAACCACTGCTCAGTTGCCCTGAAAATAATTGGATTTTTACATCTCCAGCAATGAGGATAAGAATGTCCAATATTTTCCGAAGCAAACAAAACACCACTTTCTTTAAAATCTTCAATGATGACATTGTTTGCTTTAAAAACATGCATACCGGCATATTTTCCTGCCTTGTCAGTATAAAGACCCTTGTCACTAACAGGCATGATAACATCCAAGCCATTCTTAATCCCTGTCTCATAATCATCCTGCCCATGCCCAGGTGCTGTATGGACCAATCCAGTTCCATCTTCTTTTGTTACATAATCAGCAACAACAACTTTACAATTCTGGATCATGCCAAATGGATGATCATAAGTCAATTTCGTCAGTTCAGAGCCTTCAACTTCTTTGACAACCTTAGCATTTTGAACTCCAGCTTTTTCAAGCACGCTATCTCTCAACGAACTCTCGATCACTATTACTTCATTCCCAATATCAACAAAAGAATACTTAAAAGCTGCGTGGATGGCAACTGCAACATTTGCCATCAATGTCCAAGGCGTTGTAGTCCAGATCAACAATGACAACTTTTTATCCAGAGCAATAATATCCTTAACCGCATCCTGATTATTAACCTTGAATTTAACGTAAACAGATGGCGATGTATGATCTTCATATTCAACTTCAGCCTCTGCCAATGCCGTTTCACATTTAGAACACCAATTGACAGGTTTTAATCCTCGATAGATATATCCTTTTTTATTTAGCGTAGAAAGAGACTTTAATATCCAATACTCATACAATTCATTTAAAGTCAGATAAGGGTCTTCCCATTCCCCAAAAATCCCAAGCTTCTTAAACTGTTCTTTTTGAATATCAACATATTTCAAAGCATAGTCGTGAGCTTTTTTTCTAAATTCAACGCAATCGACTTCTGATTTATCTTTCTTCATTTCCTTAAGAAGTTTGTGCTCGATCGGCAAACCATGACAATCCCAGCCAGGAACATAAAGACTATCGTAACCCTGCATGGTCTTGATCTTAACTATCAAATCTTTTAAAATTTTATTTAAGGCATGACCAATGTGAATATCCCCATTTGCATAAGGAGGGCCATCATGCAAAACAAAAGAAGGCTTACCTTGGGATTTTTCGCGAATTTTACCGTAAAGATTTTCTTCTTCCCACTTTTTTAAGAAAGCAGGTTCTTTATTAACAAGGCCAGCTCTCATAGAGAACTCGGTATTCGGCAAATTTAATGTTTTTTGATAATCAATTGTTTCATTCGTTTCTTTTTGCATTTGTCTTCTTTTCTTTATTTAAGCCCCTTCGAACACCTACTTAATATATTTATCTATAATAAAACCTAACGACCTTTTTTTAAGTTCAGGGATCTTATCACGATCTGTTATGATCGCATGTTGAAGTGCATTTTGAGCACTGAATTCTGTTAAAGCAGCTACTTTAGGAATAGCCATCTTTAAGATCTTTTTTGCCTCTTCAATATTTTTTGTCAAGTTCCCAATGATCATATCAACCGTCACGCTTTCATGAGAATCATGCCAGCAATCATAATCTGTAACCGCCGCAAGCGTTGCATAAGAAATTTCTGCTTCACGTGCAAGTTTTGCTTCAGTGACATTTGTCATGCCGATAATATCCATACCCCAACTTCTGTATAAAATAGATTCTGCTCTTGTTGAGAACTGCGGACCTTCCATCGTTATATATGTACCCTTTTCATGAAGGCCAACTCCGATCTCTTTTGCACTTTCAATTAAAATTTCTCTTAGCTCATGAGATAAAGGGTCTGCAAAACCAACATGAGCGACAATGCCCCCGGTAAAGAATGTTGATTCTCTTCCATTTAATGTCCTGTCTACCAATTGATCAGGAATGACAAAATCCAAAGGCTTAATTTCTTCCTTTAAACTTCCACAAGCTGAAACAGAAAGAATAGCATCAACACCTAATTTTTTCATTCCAAAAATATTTGCACGGTAATTTATTTCACTAGGAGATATCTTATGACCTTTTCCATGCCTAGATAAGAAAACAACCTCAACATCATCTAGCCTGCCGATCATAAACTGATCTGAAGGTGGGCCAAATGGTGTATCCATTATATTTGCTTCATGCATATGACCTATGCCCTCTATGTCATAAAGACCACTACCTCCAATTATCCCAACTTTAGCCATAACAATTACCTCCGTGATAACTCTTTTGCCCGTTTCTTTGCAGATAAAAGAGCTGTTTTAAAAGTCTTTTCAATTTTTTCCTTCGCAAAAACTTCAAGAGCTGCTTGAGTTGTTCCCCCTTTAGAAGTTACCTTCGCACGAAGAACACTTGCATCCTCATCACTATTTTCAAGCAAGCTTAAACTTCCTTTTAATGTTTGCAAAACCAATTCCTTACTTGCAGATTCATCTAAACCTAATGACCATGCAGCCTTAACCATACACTCAACAAATAAAAATACATAAGCAGGGCCACTTCCTGAAACAGCTGTAACAGCGTCCATCATTTTCTCTTCGACAACAACCGTGGCTCCAATTTCGTTAAAAATATCTATCACTAAAGATAGATCCTTATCATTTGAATTCTTGCCATTACAAACAGCAGTAATTCCCTGCTTCACTTGAACAGGTAAATTTGGCATAGTTCTGATCACGCGCACATTCTTACCCAATTCCTTCTCAATATAAGAAGTCGTTATACCAGCAGCAATGGAGACAAACAGCTTATCCTTAATACTAAAGGCTTTAATTGCTTCAAGAATTTCAGGAAATACTTGAGGCTTAACGGCAAGAACAATTATTTGAGAATCATCAATAGCCGTCCTAAGGTCACAAACTGTTACCTTGTATTTACGTTTTAAGAATTGCTTTTTTTTAGGATCACTTTCACAAACCATCACCTTGTTATTCTTGTAAATACCTACAAGAATAGACATCCCCATGTTTCCACATCCAATAATTGCTATTTTATTTGTTTTTTTCATTGTGTAATAGCTCTCCCGATCCTGATCATATTTGCACCTTCCTCAATTGCAATTTCATAATCTGCTGACATGCCCATTGATAAATACTTCATTTTAATTTGCTCAGAAGATGGAAACATAGCTTTAACTTCATCTCGGATAAGACGTAAACCCTTAAAACTTTTTCTAATAACATCTTTATCATCAGTTAACATCGCAATAGTCATAAGCCCAAGTATTCTAATGTTTTTCAGTTCTAAAACACTTTTTATCAATTCTAGAACATGCTCTTTTTCAACACCAGATTTCTGCTCCTCACAAGAAGTATTTACTTGTATCAAAACATCAACCATTTTATTCTGATTGATAGCTTGTTTATTGATCTCGCAGGCAAGTTTAAGTCTGTCAACCGATTGAATTAGATCAAAAACAGCCACTGCTTCTTTGACTTTATTCGTCTGAAGATGACCCACCAAATGCTTAGTGACCCTTTGAGCATAGCCCTCCAACTCTGAGAATTTTCTTGAGGCATCTTTGACAATATTCTCACCAATATTGGTTACTCCGCAATCAATGATCTCTTTTATCTTGGAAGAATCAACATACTTTGTTATTCCGATAAGAGTAACATCATCAGAGGATATTCCTAACCTTTGGCATATTGAATAAATATGCTTATTAATATTAGAGATATTGTCTTTAATCATTCGCATAAAATATCATAAATGGGATTAATAGTCAAATGGAAGAAAACCTATCTGCTTTACTAGCAGTTTTTAAATATTTTATATAACCTTAATTCTATGCAATTGCGATAAATAGCTGAAAGATATAAACATATGAACCAAAACAAAAAAAGGCATCCCACGAATGAGATGCCTAGCAATCAAATAAAATCTTAGTTACTATCTTAATTCAGTTCTCTCATCAAAAAGCACACTAGATATCCTTGTTCCAATCTTTAAAAAAGTATAGCCACTAACAAAAATAAACAATCCAACTTGCATATGCGGCCAATCCTTATTTAAAACATCGACAAAAAGGACCAAAATCCCTAAAAAAACAGAAACAATACCTGCATACCTACAAAATGTGCTGAGTTTGTGCAAAGACCTTATATTTTTATCTTTCATAGTATTCCTTATCTAAAAACTATTTTTTTTCAACTTCTTCATTTTTACTTTTCTGCTCTTCCTTTTCCTCCTTCACTTCCTTTTCTTTCTTGAAACTAAAAATATCTTCATTCATGTACAAATTGCCTGAAGGATCATATTCCTTGCTTTCTCCAACCAGTTTGTTCATATCATACTCCCCTTCACTTGCTACTTTACCATTAGGATGATATCTCTTGATCACGCCATGTTTTTTCCCATTAGTACATTGACCCTCTTCTGATAACTGTCCATTATTATGGTATTTTGCATAAGGACCTATCGGAAGATCATCTTCATAATCTTTTTCTGACATTAACTTCCCGTTAGAATGATACTGCATATACTTTCCATTTCGTTTACCGTTCACATAAGTAGATTTACCGGCAACTCTCCCTCCGTTTTGATGATACGAAATATATTCACCATTTAAAACTTCGTTAACATAATTAGCTTCTGACATCATCTTTCCATTTTCGTAATAGCTTTTATATGAGCCTTCGATCTTCCCATTTTCATACCTGTAAACAGCTAGAGTTTCTCCGCTCTTATAATAATCCTGAGCCTTTCCATTCAAAACTCCATCAACCATCGTCTTTTCACTAAAGAGCTCACCTGTATCATAATACTCCTTAACAATCTCTTTGGCGGCAAAAACATTTAAAGCCAACAAACAGACAAAAACATTCACCGATAAAGTGATCAATATTCTATTTTTCATTTTTCCTCCCTTTCTTGTATGCTAACAAAATTAAATCCCTTTTTCAATGATAAAGGAGACTTTCATCTTCTACAAAATCAATTGAAGGATTCAATATTTCTTCAATAATAAAACCTAAAGGTTTTAAAAAACTTTCATTAATCATATCAGGGTCCATTTCCCCTTTTTTAATGAACTTACTGATCTTAAGCGTCCTTAAGTTATATAGGGCGGCATTGACCTCCTGCCCTTTAAACTCTTTAGTCATAAAATAATAATAAAGAGGCAATTGAAAAGAAATTACCGTTTCATAGATCGTCTGCCTCGATAAATGCAAAGATCTAATATTATCAATAGCTTTAGGCATCTGATCAAGTCCACCCGTCTTATAATCTATAAGCATAATCGTTCCATCCTGCATTTTATCTATTCTATCAACAATATAATTGAATTTGATATTACCGCTAGAAAGGGGTATTTCATCACTAAATTTTTTCTCTAAACAAATAACTTCGTCAACTTTTCGCTCATCAGAGCCCTCTTCATTAATAAGAAATCTGTTTAATCGCTCTGCCAAAACAGACTTCAACAAAAACGAGTCCGCCCCCATACTTCTCTCAAATTTATCCTCAAACCTTTTATGAAAAAGATCCATAAAGAATTTTTTAAATTTTACGTCGATTATCGGGTTCTTGCCAAGAAATGGTTTAAATGACTCTTCTAATAATTCATGAATAAATGTTCCGACATGCCTTGCTTCGGGATCCTGAAGCAGGTTTTCCTTTTCACGCAAGCCAAGGACATAGTTATAATAAAATTCTAAAGGATTCCTCAAGTAAGTGTTAATGCTTGAAGCAGAATATCTGTAATTTTTTAAAAACTCAATGATCCCTTCAGTTTTTCTAACTGATCTTTTTCTAGGCTTTATTTTGATATTGAATCCAGCATGAACAACCTCGATCTTTTTTAGCTCATTTAGTTTTTTCTGTTTCTCCCATATCAATTCTTCCACAAAACGGCTTTTTTCCTTCTCTTTGCTTTCCTGATAGACCAAGTGCACATTTTTTGCAGATGATATTAGCCTCATAAACTGATATCGTTGTATCTCTTCATCGACCTCAAGCCTGTCTAATCCCAAGCTTATCTTAACCTCTCTGGGAATAAGCGGCTCATGTATCCTAAGATTAGGCAACACCCCTTCATTAGTATCCATGACTATTACATTCTCAAAATTTAAAGAGCGCGTTTCAAACAGGCCCAATATCTGCAAACCCTTTAGAGGCGAACCTGCAAAGGCAACTATTTCCTTTGAAACCTTGTTATCAAAAACCCTGAATATTTCATCTTTACCTAATAGCTCTTCACAAAAAGTGATTTTAGAAAGTTCCTTGCCGATATCATACATTCTTGACGCAATATTAATATTTAACGGGAAATTCCTCAAGAAACTTTTCTTCACAGCAATGTCGAGAAATTCGATAAGACAAGCAGAAAACCTTTTAAAACTATCCGCGTCTTCCCAGCTCTTGAACATTAGATCATGCATTGAAGCCAATGCGCTATGAATTTCGTTCTTACATGAATTAATGCCCAAACGCTTTGTAAGCTCCAAAGTCATATCATATACTTCATCCAAGTTAAGCATTTCGTCCATATCAATAAAAATATTGCCCGAAATTGATGTCTTCTGCTGTCCCGTCAGGATCTCTTCTATCTTGTGGACCAATATCCTAATAACGCGCAGATCTTCACATAGATCAAAATTCTTAACAAAAGGATGCCTCAAGACCTTCAAATAATCTTTAGTATAATATTTCTTTTCTTTCCTCGAGAACTGGCAACGGAACATAAGCTTGAACAATGAATACAAGCTACTTCTTCTGAGAGTATAACCTACGGAGATATTGTATTGATCAATAACATCATTGATCTCAGACAGCAAAGGGACTATATTCTCTGCATTTGGAAGAACAATTACTGTATCGTCTTTATTTTCAAGCTTCTCAACGATATCCCTAACTAAGCCTATTTGTGAATGGACATCAAATCCTGAATAAAGATCTAAATTGAAATCGGGCAATTCCACTTCATCATCTTCGTATATATCCTTTCCAAAAGCCTTTGCAATTCTTTTAAAAACCGGCCATTTGCGCTGGTCACCTTGGAAGATCAATGTTGCTTTATCTCTATCAAACAATTCCTTAATTATTTTTTCCTCCGAGTTGCCAAAATAAAAGAAATTACAGAATAGGATCTGATCAAATTCCTCGAACTTTGTATTCTTTATCACCTCAGCTGCGCGCAAGTATTGAAATCCTCTTGAATACAACTGTATTTTTTTCATCTCCTTATGATATGCCTCTCTTAAGGACACTATACTCTCAAGCAATTGATTAATATCTCCTGGAACTTCATAACCGATCTTGGCATTAGCTTCAATATTGTACAAGCGCTTATTATCAACAGCTTCTAAGTCCAGCTGATCAATAAAACCCAGAATCTCTGTTGACCATGGGAGAAACTTAGCAAAGGTTTCTCTTTTATTCAACACGCTACCAGACATGCTGGCAACTAACCGATATATCAAATAACAATTATCTAGGTCAATCGGCACGCCAAAAGGTTCATTCTTTCCTAGAGTATATTTTATAAAATCATCAATAGTAAAGTACGTCGGAGGAAAATAGCTTTTATTTAAACGTTTAGCTATTTCTCTTTGAATGAATAAACGTGGTCGCCTCCCTCCAAAAACAATAGCGATCCTATTTAGATCAATGCTCTTTGAAAGATATTCCTGATCTATATAATCAGCAAGCTTGTCTATAAAGTTATCATTAATTTTATATGTAATTATTTTTCCCATAAGATATCAATGCTCTATTACGACATTAAGACAGATCAGTCTATGGTGTTTAATGAATGAGTTTACTTAAGTGCTCATTCATTGCCTTTATTGCTTCGTCCTTATCAATAAAAGCCCTGAACCCTTCTTTGTTTGTGTAAACGATCAAATACTTTGACTCCACGCCTTTTATATACTGACCAAACAACATAGAATAAACACTACCGACGACCTTCTTGCCGTCTTGTGGATCTCCAATAATAAACACCCCTCTTCTTGTTTTTTCCGTATAGCCAACATCAAAAGAAAAATCTTTCTCTCTTTTGTGATCTTTAACAAAATTATTTAACTCAATAATAAACTTTCCCCAAGAAGAATCATTGTCTTTCATAATAGAATTAAATTCGTATGACTTATATCCATTAAGAAATATCGATATACATAATGCTAAAATTATCATCAAATACAAGCCTTTGTTCTGCTTGAAGATATTTTCATATAAAGAAACAAATAATAAATATAATGCAACACTTGAAAATAAAGAGACATTGTAGAAATGATACAAAGCATTTGTTATATATGCATACTCCGCATCTGTTGTTGAAGGCCTAGCTGCCGTTAACAAGAACAAATATAGAAATGCCAGCGAGAATGATATTATAAAAGCTATGCCAAGGGCTTTACTATCTTGTGATACCTCACAGCAGCTCTTCTTTCCGTCTTTCAACATCTCCGATACGAGCCTAACGGATATCAATATGATCAACAAAACAAATATTACGTTGATAACACTTAATACCTGATTTGAGATAAAACTGCTTTTTACATTAGACCAAGTCATAGGAAGCATTGTAACCCTTCCTAATGGGTCAAGGTTGGTAAAGAATATCAGAATGTTCGATCTAACATATATCCAAACAATATTGATAAAATGCTGGATGGTTTTGGCAAAATTAAATATTCCAAAATCACGCCCAATTGTCTGCTGTCCCGAAACATTCACATAATTAAGAACATTGATAAGTGTGTAAATAATTGAAGGTAACAATACAATTAACAATGTTCTTGCTTTCGCAACCAATCTTTTTGATCTGCCTTTTTCTGTTATCAGCGAGCAAACAACGACCATAGCAAAAATTAAATTACATATGATACCAAACTCAAAGATCAGACATGCTAATGTCAAATAAAAAGCTACTAAAAAGAGTTTCTTTATGCGCTCAGACGGATCTTTTATATATTCTATAAAATGATAGAAAGCCTCCAGGAAGAGAATGCTAAAGATCATATAGGCATTTATATGATGCCAAATGATCATCTCTTGAGATATGAATTGCACTGAAAAATTAAGAGCAATTAGCAGGAACAAGAATTTATGCCCAAAGAATTTAGTAATTCTATACAACTGCAATAGCACAAGGATATGAAGAACAATGCCTGTTAACTGCCAGTATATAAAATTATAACCAAACAAATACTTCTCTATTGATAGGACAGCATAGAACAAAGGCCTAAATAATATCTTATCTCCTGTAGCAAAAACCCTAGTTCTTGTATAAGCATATGAATATTTCAGAATGCTCCAAAAAGAGCTCAATCCGGAAGTTTCAACTAAATAATAGATATGATCACCCCTAGCATTATGGTAGAGAGATGGGGACAGAACAAAAACATTAACCAGCACAATTACAACAAGAAAAAGCAGGATATACTTATTATTATTCAGCATGCTAATAAACCTCTTCAACATTATGAGTATCAAAATACAATAGGGCCCCTGTGACTTTCCGATCAGGATAAATATTTTTAACTATTCTGATATACTCAAGTATCTGCTCTTTATTATCATTATTTTCTTCCTCTGAGCTTTTATAATCAACAATGCAAACCTCATTATCTGAAACTATCAACCTATCCAATCTTTTCGAATTTCCCTTTTCATCAGCTATATCTTTTTCTGTATGAACAAGTGAATCCTTGCAGTAAAAATATTGCTGCAGCTTCACATCATTTGTGAACTTTTTCACGTTCTCGAAAT
Source organism: Candidatus Omnitrophota bacterium (assembly GCA_018812705.1). Classification (GTDB taxonomy): domain Bacteria; phylum Omnitrophota; class Gorgyraeia; order Zapsychrales; family Zapsychraceae; genus Zapsychrus_A. The sequence goes on along the minus strand of JAHJCZ010000108.1, from coordinate 1,571 downwards.
AAATATCGAAATTACTTTCCTCTATGAATTCAAACTTGATCTTTTCACGAACAATATCTAAAGTCTCTTGCAGATCTTGCTCGCTAAGATTGCCGATGAACGACAAAATAAAATGGGTTATCTTGCCTTGACGCCTTTTGTCTTTATTCGTTATCTCTGCTAAACTCTTATACTCATCCTTGAGATATTCGATCCAATTGCGATATTTACTGCATGAAAGCTTAACGACCCCCGATTCTTTCTTGTTCTTAGATACATACTTTACTTTTTCTCCGCAAACAAATAACTCTTGGGGTATCAAGAACTTTAATATATTAAATCGGCTGCCAACTTTCTCAGGAATAAAAGCATACAATTCGTTAGCAGCTCTTGTCAAAGAAACATAGACACCGTTTAATTCAGCCAAAAACGCCTTTATATACTCACTTCTATAGACCTGATAAAGATCTTCAGAATAAGCATAATAACTTTCTTTTAAACGAAGAAGCTCAATATCCCCACAATTATGCTGAAGCAAATATGATTGACGCATGTCAGCGTTCTGTGCACCAACCTGAACCTCCATTCCAAGAAAGGGCAAAATAACTACAGGAAATTCCAGGCCTTTAGACTTGTGAAGAGTTAGTATCTCTATTGCATTATTATCAGACAAGTTAACATAAAGATCGTCGCCTCTAAGATTTTCAAAATGCTTTAAGAATAATTCAAGATCCAGATCCTCTTCTTCATACTTTTTGATCAATTCAAGAAAATGCATCAAAAAACCCTGATCATCCGGGAAATTTTCAAGAACATTGAACTTATTATAAATACTGACAACCAGTTCATATATTGGATATATCCCAACATTTTTAAAGAATTCAGAGATCAAATCTTCCCATACTTCTTTATAATTATCCCTGAACTCTGTATAAACATAGAAATCATCTTGGGAGCGTAACTTTTGACGCAAGCCGAACACAAAAGATTGGATCTCTTGGGGATCGATCGATGAGGCTTTAAAAAATATTTCCCCAAAAATGAACTCCGTAAAAACAATATTGTCTATAGGCGAATTTAGGAATTGCAGGAATAATACCAGCTCTTTAATTCTGCCATTTTCTCTAATATCAGAAGTCCTCTCAGACCTAACGGATATCTGCTCTTCAAGAAGCCAGCTTGTGACCTGTTCGATCTGAATATTATTACGAGTTAGGATCGCTATTTCCCTCAACTCAAATCTTTCTTCCAACTCTTTAATTATCTTTAGCAATCTGTTCTTTACTTCCTGGTCACGCTCTTCTTTCTTATCAATATCTATCGATACGATCTCTACATAACCCTTGCTGTTCTCTTTCACAAAAGTTTGCTGCGATCCAGAGAAAACACTCTCGATCTCTTTCATCGCCTCCTCCTCATCAAAAGCGACTTTTTGAGATTTTTTTTCTTCCTCATATTCTTCTTTCTTCTTAATAAAACTCATTAAGTTCTCTTTAGAAAATATTGTATTATTAAACTCAACGATCGCTTTTTGACTGCGCCAATTATTTGACAAAGTCTCTACATTTAAATTAAATGTGCTGAATTCATTT
>JAHJCZ010000107.1 GCA_018812705.1 Candidatus Omnitrophota bacterium | reverse complement strand
GCTTGATGAGAAAGGAATTCATTTAGTTTTAAATGAAAGCATTGTTGAGGTTCTTGGGGAAAAGGATGCAAAAGCAATAAAATTGAGATCTAAAAAGGTCATTGTGTCTCAAATGGTGATCTTTGATGTGAATGCTGATTTGAGATTGCTGAAAGACTCTAATGTCAATTCTAACACGAGGATTATTGTTAATTCTGATTTTAAAACCAGCATAGATAATGTTTATGCTGTTGATAGTATTGCTAGCACAGAAGATCAATTGTTAATTAAGAATAATATTACTAATAAAGAAGCTCTTCAGGAACAGGGTAGGGTTGTTGCTTCTGTTATATTTGATGAAAAGATAGAAGGAGTTTATCCATTACTGGTTGAATCAGTAAAATACGATGATTTTTCAATTTCTTGTGTTGGTAATGTTAGGGATACTGAGGAAACTTCGCAAAAACAGAGATTTGATGAAGAAAATAGAACTTTTAGAAAGGTTTTTTTGAAGGATAATTGTGTAGTTGGAGCGGTATTACTGAACCAAGAAAAAGAAGTGGATAAATACTTGCGATTGATAAAGGAAAAGGATAATCTAATAAGTAGTGATGTTGCTTATTTTGACCAGGTGTCTGAAGTCGTAAGTCAATAAGTTCTAAACACTAAGGGTGCTAATTAGTTTATTTATCATATTTTAATGGCAAGAACTGCCGAATAATATTTCTTGCTAAAATTCGAATTATATATTATGCTTAAACACAAGAAAAAACATTTTACATATTTTTTTAGGTTAATTACTCTTCTATTTTTCATTTCTTTATTCATAATTCAGAATATTTCACAAGCTGATGAAAAACTCAAAACCGCAGAAGAATATCGTGAACAGGGTTATGAGCAGCAGCAGAAGGGCAATCTCAGTGACGCTTTCACATTTTATAGTAAAGCAATAGCTTTAGGATTAGAAAATCCTGCTATTTATAATGATCTGGGGATTATTTCAGAACAAATTGGATTTGATGGAAATGCTGAGAAGTTTTACTCGAAGGCCATAGAAGTAGATCAACAATATCTGCCGTCATATATGAATCTGGCTTATTTTTACCAAAAGATAAATAAATTAGAAGATGCTTTTCGCAATTTTAAAATGCGATATGAACTTGGAAATTCTCAAGATCACTGGACTGAGAAAGCAAAACAGGAAATGATCAAGATACATCCGGAATTCAAGCAATGGACTATCAGGATAGATGCAGAAAAGTTCAACCAAGAATTAGTTAGAGCAGAAGAAGAAAGATTACAACAAACAATAAATAGGTCTAAGTCCCATTATCAAAAAGGAAGGAGCTATTGTTATAATGGCAGATACGATGAAGCTATTGATGAATATGACAATGCATTAGCTTTATCGCCTGATGATCCTGTGATAAAAGATGACCGCACACAATGTGCAACTAAGTTCATTAATGAGATCGCAGGCTCGAAGACAAGTCAGGCTATGCAATTGCTGGAGTCGGGGAATTATGTTGCGGCGAAGAAAAAGTTTAGAGAAGTGCTCTCCATTATCCCAAATGAGTCTTTTTAGTTTCCAAATATTATAGATTTTCCAATAACCAAATTTAAATTATCCAATTGTAGATCAATAAAATATAAACAATAACTATCGAATTTTGATGAACAAGACAGATAAGCCACGATTGTTTTTGATTGATGCACATGCGCTATGCTACAGGGCTTTTTTTGCTATTAGAGAATTAGCCACTAGTAAGGGTCAGGCGACTAATGCAGTATATGGTTTTTGTAATATATTGAGAAAAATTCTTAGAGAACATAAACCGGATTATTTGGCAGTTTGTTTTGATTCAAAAAAGAAGACTTATAGAGAAGAAAAATATGCAGAGTATAAGGTTCAAAGGCCTTCAATGCCTGACAACATGGTAAGTCAAATACCAATCATCAAGGATGTTATTAAAGCGCATAATCTGATGATCTTTGAACTTGGTGGATATGAGGCGGATGATATCATCGCAACATTTTCAAATAAGGCATCAGACGAGGGATTAGAAGTAGTTATTGTCAGCGATGATAAAGATATGTATCAGTTGCTTGGCGAGAACGTGAAGGTCTTCAATTCAAGGAAAGATGTTGTTTTGAGTTATGAGGATGTGAAAGATAAGCTTGGATTTGAACCTTCAAGGATAGTTGATTATATAGGGCTGGCAGGAGATAAGTCGGATAATTTGCCGGGTGTAATGGGAGTTGGAGAAGTAACAGCTAAGAAACTTCTTAGCGAATTTGATGATCTTGAAAGTATATTTGAACATATTGAGGAAGTAACTCCGCTAAAGCTCAGGGAAAAACTTCAAGCGAATAAAGAGTCAGCATTCTTTTCAAAAGAGCTAGCTATCCTTGAAACAACAGTGCCTTTCCATTTTGATCTAGATCAATTAAAGGTTGAAAAACCTGATAATAAGCTTCTCTATGAGATGTATAAAGATCTTGAATTTAGAAAATGGGCTGACGAATTATCGTCTGAAGTTAAGATGGTTGAAGATATTAAGATACGTTCTTTGAAAGACAAATCAGAGATAAATAAAATTATTGAAGATATTGAGGAAGAAGGAAAATTTTCCTTTTTGATCAGTACGGTTGATGATCTTTTTGACAGTAATAGTGTTTATTTATCACTGGGAAGATCTAATGTATATAGCTTTAAAATTGATCTGTTAGTCGAGATGAAGGGTGTCTTTAGTAATGAATCCATAACAAAGGTCACATTTGATATTAAAAGTGCGAGTAAAGTTATTGCTGCTTATGATTGCGAATTAAATGGTTGTTTTGATGTTATGTTAGCAGGCTATTTACTGAATCCTTCAAGGACCTCATATAATATCAGTGATCTTTCATGGGAATATTTAAAAGTTTCAGTCTCAGAGCAGGATAAAATTGCACATGAAACAGTGAATATTTATCATTTGTTCCCATTGCTTTCAAGAGAGCTTGATCAGAAGTTGTTGTTATCTTTGTTCAATGATATTGAGATGCCTCTTGCTTTAGTTCTATCAAAGATGGAAAGATGCGGAGTTAAAATTGATGTTGAGTTGCTTAAGGACCTTTCTAAAAGCTGTGATAAGAAGATAGGAGAGCTAAAAAGCACTCTTTTTGATATGGCTGGCGAAGAGTTCAATGTTAATTCTCCAAAGCAGTTGAGCGTTATTCTATTTGAAAAAATGAAATACTGTGCTGTCAAGAAGACGAAAACAGGTTATTCAACAGATGAAAGTGTTTTAACTAAGCTAGCTAAAGATCATGAATTCCCGAAATTGATACTGGAACACAGGCAAATAGCAAAGCTAAAATCAACATACATTGATGCTCTTCCTGTTTTGGTTGATAGTGACACTGGTAGGATACATGCAAGTTTTGTGCAGAATGGTACAGAAACAGGCAGATTGAGTTCACGGAATCCTAATCTGCAAAATATACCAATTCGTACAGAGCTAGGTGCTCAGATCAGAAAGGCAATAATTCCATCGGCAGAAGATAGGATATTGCTTGCAGCCGATTATTCTCAAATTGAATTAAGGATCTTGGCGCATCTTTCGGAGGATGAAACATTAAAGAAGGCTTTTGCTGACGATCAAGATGTGCATCAGTTTACAGCATCCTTAATATTTGATGTTGAAGAATCAAAAGTCACAAAAGAAATGAGAAATTCAGCAAAGCGCGTTAACTTTGGGATCGTATATGGCATGAGCGCTTTCGGATTGTCAAAAGATCTTGATGTGTCACAAAAAGAAGCTCAAATGTTCATTGATAAATATTTTGCCCGATATCCAAAAGTAAAAGAATTCATGGATGATACTATCAAAGAATGTGAAGAGCATGGATTTGTTCACACTCTTCTTAATAGAAGAAGGTATATCCCTGAGATAAAAAGCAAGAATATGTCTGTACGACAATTCGCTCAAAGACAAGCAATTAATACACCGGTTCAGGGATCTGCAGCTGATCTTATGAAGCTTGCAATGATCAATATTCAAAATGAGCTAGAGAAAAGAAAACTTGAATCAAAGATGCTTATAACAGTTCATGATGAGCTGGTCTTTGATGTTGTAAAAAAAGAAAAAGATGAAGTGATCGAATTAGTAAGGCGTTTAATGGAAACACCCTTAAAATTATCAGTGCCGGTTACTGTTACAGTGAAGGTTGGCAGCAATTGGCTTGAAATGAAAGAGGTTTCTAAATGAAAATAGCTCTTTGTTGTTCTGAAATCTTTCCTTTTGCGAAAACGGGAGGTCTTGGGGATGTTTGTGGTGCTTTACCTTTAGAGCTTGAAACAATTGGTGTTGAAACTGTTCTTTTTATGCCAAAGTATAGGTCAATGAAAGATCAGGGAAATCTGATAGAAAAAATAAGTAATGATGTTTCAAAAACTACAATTGGTAAAAATATTGACGTTTATTTTATTGAGAGCGATAAATTTTTTGATAGAGATGGATTGTATGGCGATAGTAATGGTGATTTTAAAGATAACCTTGAAAGGTACAGTTTCTTTTGTTTGAAGATACTGGAAACTATCAAGAATTTGAATATCAATGTAGATATTATTCATTTCCATGATTGGCAAACAGCACTAATTCCTTTTTACTTAAAGGAAAAATTTGCGCAAGATGAAATATTTAAGGATATAAAAACAATACTAACTATCCATAATTTGGCGTTTCAGGGCATATTTGATAAAAAGGAATTTCCAAAATTAGGATTAAGAGACGAGCTTTTCAATCATGATATTTTTGAATTTTACGGAAGTATTAATTTGCTGAAAGGTGCGATAATTTATGCGGATGAGGTAACAACAGTGAGCAAGCAATATGCAAAAGAGATAAAGACAAGGGAATTTGGATGGGGTTTAGAGCAGGTATTAATATCAAAAAAGGAAAAAGTTGTTGGTATACTTAACGGTTTAGATTATAAGATTTGGGACCCTCAGAAGGACGATCTTATTCATGTCAAGTATTCAAACGAGAATCTTGATTCTGACAAGATGAATAATAAAGAATGGCTTCAGGAAGAGGTTGGTTTTAAGTGTTGTAATGATATTCCTGTGTATGGCTTGGTTGGAAGATTATCTCATCAAAAGGGTATAGACCTGATCATTCAAGGCTTGGATGAATTGATGATGTTGGATATTCAAGTAGTTATACAAGGTGTAGGAGAAGATCGTTATTACGAGAAACTTTTAAAGTTTGCAGAGCGATATCCTAAAAAGATAGCAGTTTGTTTTGAGTTTAATGAGCATCTTGCCCATCAGATATATGCCGGAAGTGATATGTTCTTAATGCCTTCGATATATGAGCCTTGTGGATTAAGCCAACTCATAGCTTTCAGATACGGAACAGTGCCTATTGTTTACAGAACAGGAGGGCTTATAGATACGGTAATACCTCATGATAATAAAGAAGGCAAGGGCAATGGTTTTGTTTTTGATAAATATGATAAGGATAGTTTTGTAAATGCTGTTAAAACATCAATAGAAATTTATAAAGATAAACAAAGGTTTCATAAGTTAGTAGGGCAAGCATTATCAGTTTGTTATTCTTGGAAGAAGTCTGCAGAAGAATACAAAACATTGTATGAAGAATTGAAAGTGAACTAAACCTATATGGTCTTTTTAGGGATTACAGGAAGTTTAAGCACGGGTAAAACATCGGTATCCTTGTTCTTTAAAGAATTGGGAGCAAAGGTGCTTGATGCTGACAAGATAGCTCATGATCAAATGAAAAAAGGCGGGGCCTGTTACGATCAGATCATAAAGAAGTTCGGCAAGGATATTCTTGATGGTGATAAGATCAACAGGAAGAAATTAGCTGATATAGTCTTCAATGATAAAGTAAAGCTCAATAAGCTTGTAGATATTGTTCATCCAGTTGTAAAGCTTGCTATTGGCCAGGAGATCAGGCGTTACAGTAATAGTAAAAAAGAGCATTTAGTTGTTGTTGACGTGCCACTTTTGTTTGAGTCGAATCTTCATCGTTATGTTGATTGGATAATTGTTGTTAAGGCAACAAGGCAGCAGCAGATCGAAAGGGCAGTTGAAAAATTTAAGATTTCAAGGCAGCAGGCTATAAGCAGAATAAAGATGCAGATGCCTTTGAGAGAGAAGATCCGTCTTGCGGATATAATTATAGATAATTCCAGAAGTTTAATTGAAACTAAAAAACAGGTGAAAGAAATATGGCAAAAGATTTATTTAAAGAAAAAAAAGTGATAGAGGGGGAAAATGAAATGGAAAGAGCTGCAATCGCTAAAGAAAAGGTTGCTCCAAAGAAGGTATTAAAACCTTCAGGTGAACAAATGGATATTACGAAATTAAAAAATATGAAGATGGGAGAGCTTACTAAGTTCGCTAAAGATGTTGGGGTGATCGGAGTGAGCGGAGTTAGAAAGCAGGACCTTATTTTTAAGATACTTCAGGCTAAAGCTGAGCAGGCAGGTTTAATGTTCGGTGAAGGGACTTTAGAGATCTTAGGAGAAGGGTTTGGCTTCTTAAGAAGTGTAAATTATAATTATCTCCCTTGTCCGGACGATATATACATTTCTCCTTCACAAATAAGGAGATTTGACCTTAAAACAGGTGATACTGTTAGTGGGCATATTCGTCCGCCGAAGGAAGGTGAGAAGTATTTTGCTCTTTTAAAAGTAGAGGCTGTTAATTTTGAAAATCCAGAAAAGTGCAAGGACAGGATATTTTTTGATAATTTAACTCCTTTATATCCACAAGACAGGATACTTCTTGAAACTACACCAAAAGAAATATCCATGAGGATCATGGATCTGCTTACTCCACTGGGAAAAGGGCAAAGGGCATTAATTGTAGCTCCGCCTTATAGTGGAAAAACAGTTCTTTTGCAAAAAATAGCTAATTCTATCACGGCGAACAATCCTGACGGGGTTTTAATGGTCCTGCTTATTGATGAGCGTCCTGAAGAAGTTACAGATATGCAGAGAAGTGTAAAAGGAGAGGTTATATCATCAACTTTTGATGAGCCAGCAGAACGGCATGTTCAGATTGCTGAAATGGTGCTTGAAAAAGCAAAACGCTTAGTTGAGCATGGTCGTGATGTTGTTATCTTATTGGACAGTATCACAAGGCTAGCAAGAGCTTATAATACTGTTGTTCCTCACAGTGGCAAGATCCTTTCAGGTGGTGTTGATTCAAATGCACTTCATAAACCAAAAAGATTCTTTGGTGCAGCACGTGCAGTTGAAGAAGGCGGCAGCCTTACTGTTATTGCCACATCTTTGGTGGATACTGGCAGTAGAATGGATGAAGTTATTTTTGAGGAGTTTAAAGGAACGGGTAATATGGAATTGCAATTGGATAGAACTCTTTTCCAAAGAAGGATCTATCCTGCGATCGATATCAAGCGTTCAAATACTCGCCATGAAGAAAAACTTCTTCCAGAAGATGACCTGCAGCGTATATGGTTATTAAGGAAGGCTGTTAACGATCTTAATTCCGCCGAAGCAATGGAGTTATTGATCGATAGAATAAGTAAACATAAAACAAATGAAGAGTTTTTAAACAACTTGAATAATTAGTAAGGTTAAGGAGAAAGAAGAAATGAAAAAAGATATTCATCCAGAATACACAGAGACAACGATAACTTGCGCTTGTGGTGAAGTTATGCATACAAGGGCCACTAAAAAGAATGTTCGTGTTGAGATCTGTTCAAAATGCCATCCGTTTTTCACAGGAGATAAGAAGTTCGTTGATACTGCAGGACGCATTGAGAGATTTGAAAAACGATATACAAATAAGAAAAAATGAATCTCGAAAAATACGAAACAATTAAATCTCGCTTTGCTGAACTAGAGCAGCTTTTAGCAGACCCCAATGTTATTTCAGATAAAATTAAGTATCAAAAAATAGCTAAAGAATACTCTGATCTTACTCCAGTTGTTGCTATATTTAGCGAGTATAAAGAGAGTCTCAATCAGCTAAATGAGCTTGAAACTTTGTTATGTGAAAAGCAGGATAAGGCTTTTGAGGAATTAGCTGAGGCTGAAAAAGAAGATCTTAAAGCTAGACAAGTTGTGCTTATTGCAAAGCTCGATGATCTTACAAATCCAAAAAAACAGAGCAAAGACAGAAATCTGATCTTTGAAATTCGTGCAGGGACTGGCGGGCAAGAGGCGAGCCTTTTTGCAGCAGACCTTTATCGAATGTATACAAAGTTTGCTGAGAAGAAAGGCTGGAAAGTTGAGCAGATCAGTTGTAATGAATCTGAGGCAGGCGGTTTTAAGGAAGTGATTTTCAGCATGAGCGGTTCAGGGGCTGAAAAATATTTGAAGTGGGAAAGTGGTGCGCATCGTGTACAAAGAGTTCCTGCTACCGAAACCTCTGGGCGAATTCATACCTCTGCTGCAACAGTAGCTGTTTTGTTTGAACCCGAGGAAGTTGAGCTTAATATTGACCCTAAGGACCTTAAAACAGATGTTTTTCGTTCTTCAGGCCCTGGTGGACAAAGTGTAAATACAACTGATTCTGCGATCAGAATAACTCATCTTCCAACGGGGATAGTTGTTATTTGTCAGGATGAGAGATCACAATTGAAGAACAAGCACAAAGCTATGAGAGTTTTGCGTGCAAGAATGCTTGAGAGAATTGAACGTGAGAATTCTGAGAAAGAAACAAAGGACAGGAAACTGAAGGTTGGTTCCGGAGACAGAAGTGAGAAGATACGTACATATAATTTTCCTGATAGGCGGATAACTGATCATAGAATCGGTTTTACAACTTATAGATTGCAGAATGTTCTAGACGGCGAGCTTGATGAATTATGTGATGCTTTAATTAAGGCGGACATGGAGGAGCGTGCTCAATGACAGAAAATGAATTGATGTTGATTTCTGTTTTGAAGTGTTCCAGGTCTGAGCTTTATACTGAACCTTCTTTTTTGACTGAAGATCAAACGAGAAGCCTAACTAGAATGAAACAGGATAGGCTTAAAGGTGAGCCTATTCAATATGTTGTTGGAAATACTGAATTCTATGGTTCAGAGTTCAATATTGATAAAAGAGCATTGATACCTCGTCCAGAAACTGAAATATTGGTTGATCTAGTGGTTAACAAAGCCAGAGAGCTGCAAAAAAAAGATATTCGAGTCCTTGATATCGGAACTGGCAGTGGAATCATTGCGATCTCTATTGCGAAGAATCTGCGAAGTTGCAGAGTGGATGCTATTGATATTTCCGAGGGGGCTATTGCTCTAGCTAAAGATAATGCAGATAAGAATTGTGTTATGAATAATATATCTTTCTATGAGAAAGATGCTTTTGTCTTCCTTAAAGAAGTATGCTTTAATAGCGAAAAATACGATATAATTGTTTCAAATCCACCATATATAAAAACTTCAGATCTTAGCACTTTGCCCGATGAAGTTAAATGTGAGCCAGTGACAGCTTTGGATGGAGGAGAAGATGGCCTGAGATTTTATAGAGAGATAATAAGAAGTTCAAAAGATTTGCTTGCGCCTGAAGGAATGTTGTTTTTAGAGATCGGAGATGGTCAAAGACCAGGAATTGATGATATATTTTCTCAGAATGAGGATTATAAAGAGATTTCTTTTGAAAAAGATTATGTAGGCACAGATAGAATAGTCTTTGCAACTAAACAATCCAAATAGAGTTTAATTACTATGGAAAAATTAATAATAGAAGGTGGAAATCCCCTTAAAGGTGAAGTTAAAATAAGTGGTTCAAAAAATGCAACTTTACCGATCATGGCTGCAACTTTATTGACTGATGAACCTTGTGTTATTAAAAATGTCCCACATTTGCGTGATACTACTACTATGGTGGCTTTGCTTAGGTCTCTTGGTAAAGAAGTCGAATTTAATGATAATAAGTTAACGATCACTTCTGGAGGAAAATTAAAATCAGTTGCTGATTATAAGTTGGTTTCTACTATGAGAGGTTCATTTTGTGTTTTAGGCCCTCTTTTAGCAAAATTAAAAACTGCAAAAGTTTCCCTTCCTGGTGGATGCGTTATTGGTATAAGACCTGTCGATCTACATTTAAAAGGATTAAAAGCATTAGGAACAAAAATAGAGATCGAGAACGGTTATGTGATCGCCAGATGTAGACAATTAAAAGGCGCGCAAATGTATTTAGGCGGCGGTTTTGGCTCCTCTGTACTTGCAACCGCAAATGTTATGATGGCAGCTGTTTTGGCTAAGGGCGAGACTGTGATTGAAGCAGCTGCATGCGAACCTGAGATAGAAGATCTTTCTAATATGCTTATTGCTATGGGTGCGAAGATCAAAGGAAAAGGAAGTCCCAGATTGGTAATTACTGGTGTAAAGAAGCTTAGAGGTGTGAACTATAAAGTAATTCCAGATAGAATAGAAACTGGAACATATATCATAATGGCTGCGGCAACAAGAAGTAATATATCAATACGAGGAGGAGATACCTCTCATTTAATGGCTTTGGTTGATACACTTGGTGATGCGGGTGTAAAGGTTTATAATGAAAATGGAGTTATTAAGGTAAAGTGTAAAAAAAATATCAATCCTACTAGTATTACAACATATCCGTACCCCGGATTTCCTACTGACCTACAAGCGCAATTTCTCGCGCTTATGACAATGGCGCAGGGTGTCAGTGTTATTACAGACAAGGTTTATCCTGATAGATTTATTCATATTGCTGAGTTGAACAGAATGGGTGCTAATATAAGAAGAGAAGGTGTAAATGCAATATCTCAAGGTGTAAAAGAACTTTATGGCGCGCCAGTAATGGCGTCTGATCTCAGGGCATCAGCTGCACTGGTTATTGCAGGGTTAGCTGCTAAAGGTGTGACAGAAATACACAGGATATATCATCTTGAAAGAGGATATGAAGATCTTGAAGGTAAATTAAAAGGTCTTGGAGCCGTGACCTATAGGAAGAATGAATAATTTTCATAAAGAAAATTAAGGAGCTTTGTTATGTTACTAATGATAGATAATTATGATTCATTTACTTATAACCTTGTTCAGTATTTTGGTGAACTTGGAGCAGATCTGAAAGTTTTTAGGAACGATGAGATCACAATTGAAGATATTAATAAAATGAATCCTGAAAAGATAGTGATATCTCCCGGGCCAGGAAGGCCAGAAGGGGCGGGCATATCAGTTGATATTATAAAAGAATTTGCGGACAAAATACCTATTTTAGGGGTGTGCTTAGGGCATCAGGGTATTTGTTATGCTTATGGAGGAAAGATAGTAAGAGCAAAAAAACTAATGCATGGCAAGACATCAATGATAAAGCATAACAATGAAGGGATTTTTAAGGATGTTGCAAATCCTTTTGAAGCTACAAGATATCATTCTCTTGTCGCAGATAAAAAAACAATGCCGAAGTGTTTTAAGGTTATTGCTAAATCAGATGACGGCGAGATAATGGGGATACGTCATAAAAGTTATAATTTGTGGGGAGTACAGTTCCACCCTGAATCTATTTTGACAACGGAAGGCAAAAAGATATTAAATAATTTCTTAAAACTATAACTTTAGTTCTAATTGTTTTTTTGGAGACCATTATGAAAGAGTATATTGAAAAGATCAAAGATAAGTTCAGTTTGACCAGAGAAGAGATAGAAATTGTTATGCAGCAGATAATGTCAGGGGAAGCATCAAAGAATGATGTTGCTGAGTTCCTGCTTGCATTAAGGGCAAAAGGTCCGACAATAGACGAGATAACTGGAGCTGCAAAGATAATGCGTAAGTTTGTTGTTGGCATTGACACGCATCATACAACAGTGCTGGATACTTGTGGTACCGGGGGTGATAAAAAAAATACATTTAATATTTCTACAACAGCGGCTTTTGTTGTTGCCGGAGCAGGTGTGGCGGTTGCAAAGCATGGGAACCGGTCGGTATCGAGCAAGTGCGGAAGCGCGGATGTTCTTGAGGCAGCAGGAATTAATTTAAAGATCGGAGAACAATATGCTGGTGAATGCCTAGATGATGTAGGCATTGTTTTCTTATTTGCTCAAATGCATCATCCTGCGATGAAACACGTTGGGCCTGTTAGAAAGGAACTCGGAGTAGAAACTATATTCAATATTTTAGGCCCGTTAACTAATCCGGCTAAGGCAACGCATCAAATTATGGGAGTTTATAAAAGAGATTATGTCGAGCCGCTTGCAAATGTTTTAAAGAATTTAGGATTAAAGAAGGCAATGGTTGTTCATGGAAATGATGGTTTAGATGAGATCACAACTACGGACAAAACATTCATTGCAGAGTATAATGGTGATGAAGTTATTTCATATGATATTGATCCAGAAGAGATAGGAATTGCACGTGCTAGACTTAAAGACCTTGAGGGTGGCGACTTAAAAGAAAATCTCAAAATATTTGAAACTATCTTAGATGGTGAAAGGGGTCCTAAACGAGATATTGTTCTGATTAATGCAGCATATGCGCTTTATATAGCAAATAAAGCAAAATCAATTAATGAGGGCTTAGGGCTTGCAAGAGAATCAATCGATAGTGGAAAGGCTCGAAAAAAGTTAGAAGATCTAAAGAACTTTACAGAGCGTATCCCTTTAGTTAATAAAGGAAATTTGAATTGAGTGAAAAATTTTTAGAAGAAATTCTTGCTTATAAGAAAGAGCTGGTTAAAAGTCGCCAAGCAGCATATGCGATAATTAAGGAAAAACTTAAAGCTTCAGAGTATACTCGTTATGAGATATTTAAAAAGAAAATATCTGAACCTGGAAGGATAAATCTTATTGCTGAAATAAAAAAAGCATCACCTTCAAAGGGCCTGATAAGAAAAGACTTTAATTGTTTAGAGATCGCAAAGGCTTATCAGGAAAATGGCGCTTGTGCTATCTCGGTTTTGACTGAAGATAAATATTTTCTTGGTGATATGAGGTATCTTGGTGATGTCGCAAATAATACAAGCGTTCCTGTTCTTCAGAAAGACTTTTTTGTTGATGAGGGACAGATCTACGAAGCAAGAGTTCATGGTGCAAGCGCTATACTGTTGATAGTTGCTGCATTAGACGATGAAACATTAAAAAGATTTATTGAGCTTGCTTCATCTCTAGATATTGATTGTTTAGTTGAAGTTCATAATGAGGATGAACTGGCAAGGGCTTTATTTGCTGATGCCGAAATAATAGGTATAAACAATAGAAACCTCAAGACTTTTGAAGTAGATCTTGGTGTTTCAGAAAGGTTAATAGGCAAGATACCGAGTGAAAAAGTCATAGTGGTTGAAAGTGGAATTAAAACCCATGAGGATATAAATAAATTTTATAAGTTAGGTGCGAATGCTGTTCTTATAGGCGAAACCTTTATGAAAGAACAGGATATCGGTAAAAAAATACAGGAAGTGATATATGGTAAAAGTTAAAGTTTGTGGAATTACAAATATTGAAGATGCATTAAAAGCAGTTTATTATGGAGCATATGCGCTGGGTTTTATTTTTTATAAGAAGAGCCCTAGATATGTTTCACCAAGCAAGGCCAGAAAAATAATTGAGGCATTACCGCCTTTTATTACTCCTGTTGGAGTTTTTGTTGATCAAAAAGAACGGGCAGTTATGGATGTTTGCAGATTCACTAGGATCAATACTGTTCAGTTTCATGGAGATGAAAAACCTGTGTATTGTAAGCGTTTTAAGGATTTCAAGATCATAAAGGCTTTTAGGGTGGGGTCCGTGTTCTTTGCGGATGTGGTCAAGAAATACAAGGTTGATGCTTATTTATTTGATGCATATCAAGAAGATGCTTATGGTGGAACCGGAAAGAAGTTTAATTGGGATATTATTTGTAAAGAAAAGTTTGATAAGCCGATAATATTGTCGGGTGGTTTAAATCCTGATAATGTAAAAGAAGCTATCGGCCAGGTTAATCCATTTGCAGTCGATGTTTCAAGCAGCCTTGAAACCGCGCCTGGAATCAAAAATCCCAGATTGATAAGGTCTTTTTTTGAAAATATTAATAGTTTTTAATTCTTAAATATTTATTTTTCAGTTATAATGTAGTTGTTCTTGTTTAAAATATAAAACAGGAGTAAAAGGATATGGCAGAATACAATCATAAAAGAGTAGGAAAAAGAATTACAAAGCCCCACCTGATACGTTTTAAACAAATTGAGCCAGTGCCTGAAGTTGATGAATGGGAAGTTGCTACTTCTACTAATATTAGCGTTACAGGCATTTGTTTTAATTCTCAAAAACGGTATTCAGTAGGTGCAACGCTGACTATGAAAGTCAGCAATCCTTTAATGCATATGGAAAGTGGTTATGTTGGGGTCGTTGTTAGATCTGAGAGTTCTCGGAAATTGGCAAACTTCTATGAAACCGCAGTAAAGATAGAGATTGAGGGAGAAGAGGAGAGAGCGGCTTTTTATAAAGAGATCGAAATGTGGTTAGCTAAAGAGGGCGAAAGCTAATAAAGTATTGATTTTGGAGGCAACAGAATAAGCTGTTTTAATTCGTGTCTGAAAATATGTCCCCGGAATACTTCCTGCCGTACACATTTTTTGTTTCCTCTTATGCGTAGTTTTAGTACTCTACCTAGGCAGTGCTCAATTAAAATACTCATTAAATAAAATATTTTTTAACTTTTTTGCGATTTAAGTAAAAAATTATGCTGCCGTATAAAGTAATATCAATTACATAGGCTACTATGATGGAAAGTTTTTTGATGTAATAATAGTCCAAAAATTTATACCTAAAGTGCGCGTATAATGACTGGTTAAAGGTCATCACGTTAAAATTAAAATATCGATCAAAATTAATTAAAGCCTCATAAGGGTGTTTCCAATAAACTGTAATGATCGTGTATAAACAAGCGATCATGATTGCTTTACGGAAAATATTCTTATAATACATCAATCCCAATGCTGATATGATAAATATTAACCGTAGCGACAAAGAACCAACATATCCG
>JAHJCZ010000106.1 GCA_018812705.1 Candidatus Omnitrophota bacterium | reverse complement strand
TTTTAAATCATTTTTATCCATATCATCTCTCCTTTTATTACATTTACTTTAAAATCAAGAGGGCACACGCCTATTAAACTAATGTTCAAATTAACAGGTGTATGCCCCAGGAAAACTATTCTTCACTCATTTCGCTGTTTTTCTGCTCAATGATAGTCTTTATTTTCTTTATTGTTGCAGCTTCTATCTGACGAACTCTTTCTCGCGATACACCTAAAACCTTGGCTATCTCAGCAAGTGTATGAGTATTTCCATTGATCAAACCATATCGAAGATCAATTATCTTTCTTTCTCTTTCATTCAGCATGTCAAGAAATCTAGTCGTTCGTTCTTTTGCAAAAAATGTTTCTAGTAGCTCATCAGGACTAATAATATTATCATCTTCAATAATATCTTTAACCATACCATCGCCATCCTCACCAATAGGTGCATCAAGACTTGATATTTTAGCAATAGAATTCTCTAACTCTCTAATTCTATCAATATTAACTTTCAACTTTTTCGCTATTTCACTGGCAACGGGCCTTCTATTGAACTTATGCGTTAAATGCTCAATTGCCTTTTTATATTTAAAAATCTCCTCATTCATGTAGACAGGAACTCTGATCATTTTCCCTTGATCAATAACTGCACGGGAAATACCCTGCCTTATCCACCAAGCAGCATATGTCGAAAAACGAAATCCTTTATCAGGATCAAACTTTTCAACACTACGCATCAATCCAATATTGCCCTCTTCAATAAGATCGCTTAGAGGTACACCGAGATTAACATATCTCTTTGCTATACTGATAACCAAACGCAGATTAGAGCGTATCATTTTGTCGCGCGCGTCCATGTCACCTTTTTGAATTTTCTTCGATAGATCAATTTCTTCTTCCGCTGTTAAAAGCGGAATTGGTCTAATATCTTTTAGGTATGCTTTTATAGGATCCATAGTATAGAGTAAAGTGGTATCTAAAATTTGTCCTAAATCCTAATCTCAAAATCTGAATATTCTAACTTTAATCAAATTTCGAAATTAGGATCTAGGATCGTTTTATCGAATTAATAGTCTAGCACTGAACCATCTAATAGCGCTAGTATTTTATTTCTTTTGTTCCAAAGCAGCTTGGGCAGCAGCCAATCTTGCAATGGGAACTCTAAAAGGTGAACAGCTTACATAATTCAATCCAACCCGCGCAAAGAACTTAACAGATTCAGGATCTCCACCATGCTCACCACAAACACCGATTTTAAGGTTTGGACGTGTTGATCTTCCTCTTTCAACACCGATCTTAACAAGCTCGCCAACACCTGTTTGATCAATAGATGCAAAAGGATCATCCCTGAAGATCTTTTTTGCTAAATAATCCGGCAAGAATGTTCCAATATCATCACGGCTATAACCCAATGTCATTTGAGTAAGATCATTAGTACCAAATGAGAAGAACTCTGCTTTTTCAGCAACCTTATCAGCTACTAATGTAGCACGAGGGATCTCCATCATTGTACCGACCATGTATTTTACTTTTGATTTCTTGGCTTTAATAATTGCATCAGCTGTTTCACGTACAATTTCTTCAAGAATATCATATTCCTCTTTTGTTCCGATTAGAGGGATCATGATTTCAGGTAGAACTTTTATATTTTTAGCAGCAACATTACATGCAGCTTCAATTATTGCCTGTGTCTGCATCTTGCAGATCTCAGGATAAGTAATTGAAAGACGGCAACCCCTGTGACCTAGCATAGGATTGAATTCATGAAGAGAATCAACCTTAGCTTTAACCTTTGCAGGAGTTGTGTTCAATCTCTTTGCCATCTCTTTTTGACCTGCTGCATCGTGTGGCAAGAACTCATGTAACGGTGGATCAAGCAGACGAATAGTTACAGGAAATCCGTTCATAGCCTTGAAGATGCCTTCAAAGTCTTTTCTTTGATAAGGAAGCAGTTTCTTAAGAGCAGCTTCGCGGCCAACTAGATCATTAGCAAGGATCATTTCACGAATAGCCCATATTCTGTCGCCTTCAAAGAACATATGTTCTGTTCTAGTAAGACCAATACCTTCTGCTCCAAAAGCGCGTGCATTTGCAGCATCTTTAGGAGAATCAGCATTTGTTCTTACATTTATTTTTCGCTCAGCATCAGCCCACTTCATAACCTCTAAGAACATTTGACAAATAGGATGTTTCAAAGCAGCTTTATTCCCATCAACAACACCCGAAACTACAGGCGATGCTGAAGTTTGAATACTACCTAAAATAACTTCACCTGTTGTCCCATCTATAGATATAAAATCACCTTCTTTGATCGTTCTTCCATCAACTTTGATAGTTTTACTACTACAAGAGATGTCAAGTGCGCCACAACCAGCAACACAACATTTACCCCATCCACGCGCAACAACAGCTGCATGGGATGTCATTCCACCTGTTGATGTAAGGATAGCTTCTGCAGCCCACATACCGCTTACATCTTCAGGAGAAGTCTCTTGTCTAACCAAAATAACTTTCTTGCCCTTTCCAGCCCATTTCACAGCATCATCAGCTGTAAAAACAACTTGTCCACTTGCCGCACCAGGACCTGCTGGCAAACCTTTAGCAACACATTGCTTTTTTGCAACTGCAGCTGCTTTTGCCTTTAGATCAAATATAGGGAAAAGAAGTTGGTTTAATTGGTCTCCATTAATCCTCATCAAAGCTTCTTGAGGCGTGATCTGTTTTGATTTAACCATATCAACTGCGATCTTAACAGCAGCCAGACCAGTTCTTTTACCATTTCTTGTCTGAAGCATGAAAAGCTTACCTTCTTGAATAGTAAACTCAACATCCTGCATATCCCTGTAATGTTTTTCCAATTTTAGACGAATGTCATCAAGCTCTTTGTAGATCTTTGGCATTTTATTCTTTAATGTAGAAATCGGATCTGGTGTTCTGATCCCTGCAACAACGTCTTCACCTTGCGCATTGATCAAATACTCGCCATAAAATTCATTATCGCCATTAGCAGGATTCCTTGTAAAAGCAACACCTGTTCCAGAAGAATCCCCCATATTACCATAAGCCATCGCCTGAACATTAACAGCCGTTCCTTTATATCCAGACAATTTATTAATATTCCTGTAAGTAACAGCCCTAGGAATATTCCAGGATTTAACAACAGCATCGACAGCATGCTTTAATTGTTCACGCGCATTTGTTGGAAAACCTTTTCCAACATGCTTCTTGTAAACTTCCTTATAAGCTTCAACTACTTCTTTTAATTCACTAGCTGTTAGGTCTGTATCAAGATTTCTTTTATATTTTTTCTTGATCTTTGTTAATTCTTTTTCAAAATCATGGTGATCAACGCCCATACAGACATCACCGAACATATTGATGAATCTTCTGTATGAATCCCAAGCCATTCTTTCGTTATTTGTTTTCTTAGCAAGAGCTGCTGCTGCATCATCATTGATACCCAGGTTAAGAACTGTATCCATCATACCTGGCATAGAAACGGCAGCACCACTTCTAACAGAAACTAAAAGAGGATTCTCCTTGCCTCCTAACTCAGCTCCCATCGCTTTTTCAAGCTTTGTAATGTTTAGATCAATTTCAGCATCTAACCCTTCAGGATATTTCTTTCCATGCGAGTAGAAATACTCACAAACTTCCGTTGTAATAGTAAAACCCGGAGGCACAGGAACTCCAATATTTGACATCTCAGCCAAATTAGCGCCTTTACCGCCTAAAAGTTCTTTCATAGACGCTTTTCCTTCGGACTGTCCAGCCCCGAAAAAGTAAACATATTTGTTATCCATTTTTTACTCTTCCCTTTCTTTTTCTAATTAACTTGATAGATTTTCATTAAAATATTGTTTTAAATTTTCGACAGAAATTCTTTCTTGATTATAGTATCCCTGTCCCTAATAGTCACTTGTTTATCTTCTAAAGACTGCACATCAACAGTAAGACAGTATGGAGTACCAACCTCATCCTGCCGTCTATAAAGCTTCCCAATAGCAGCAGTATCATCATAAACACATACAAAGTCTTTTTGCAGATCGCTCTTAATATTTTTAGCCATATTAACGATATCATCATTCTTCTTCAACAATGGCAATATAGCTATATAACGAGGTACCAGTTTTTTATTGAGCTTTAAAACCACCCTTATTTTTCCTTCAACCTCTTCCTCATGATAAGCATCCACTAAAAAAGCTAGTGTTGCGCGATCAACTCCGCCAGAAGGCTCAATTACATAAGGAAAAAATCGTTCATTTGTGATTTTATCTTGATAGCGAAGATCGTTTCCTGAAAACTTAGAATGTTGTTTGAGATCGAAATCTGCTCGATTTGCAATTCCTTCTAATTCTGACCAGCCGAACGGGAAGTTGTATTCGACGTCACAACACCTTTTTGCATAATGAGCCAACTCATCTGATCCATGTTCGCGAAGCTGAAGATTTTCTTTTTTGATTCCTAGGTCGACATACCATTGAAAACGTTCTTCTATCCATTTTTCATGGCACTTTTCAGCTTCTTGAGGTGTTACAAAATATTCCACTTCCATTTGCTCAAACTCACGCATACGAAAAGTGAAATTACCTGCAGTAACTTCATTACGAAAAGACTTGCCCGTTTGAGCAATACCAAAAGGCAACTTACGACTTGTTGAATCAATTACATTTTGAAAATTAACAAAAATGCCCTGAGCAGTTTCCGGGCGAAAAAAAACCTTAGAGCTTGAATCTTCCATTGCTCCAAGGTTAGTGCTCATCATCAAATTAAATGCACGTCCTTCAGTAAAATCATTCTCGCCACAACTAGGACATTTACCCTTTAAATGGTCCTGACGAAATCTTCCTTTACACTTTTTACAATCAACTAAAATATCATTAAAACCTTCAACGTGTCCGGAGGCTTCCCATGTCTTAGGATGCATCAAAATACTGGCATCTAAACCAACAATATCATCTCTATTGTGAACTACCGATTTCCACCATGCATTCTTTACATTTCTTTTCAGCTCAGAACCCAAAGGGCCATAATCCCACGTGCTGCCCAAGCCACCATATATCTCTGAAGACTGAAAAATAAAGCCGCGCCTTTTGCAAAGCGAAACGATCTTATCCATTAAATCATTGTTTTTCATAAGTATATTCTCTCAAAATTTCTCTATTAAGAAGACCATTGTATCAAAAGAACTCTAAAAAGCAAGCCGCTTTTATTTACTTACTGCTTTTTTTACTTCAAACTGTTTATAATAACTTTTGCTGTGTTCTCGGCAAGGATATAATTACCTATTACAAAAAATATTAAGAACTCTACCGAATTAAATAACATATGAAAATTATAAAGACTGGGATTAAATTATCCGGTTTTTTTCGAAACAGCACTAATTAGTCTTATTGCTCTTTGGTATCATCCGAAGGAAACTCCGAGTATTCCGTCTTCCATCTCTTGTGCATCCACCCACCCCATTCATGCGGGTACTCCCTAACATACTTCTCGATTATTTTTGTTGCTTTTGCGACATTAAGCTCTATTGATCTTTTGTCATCTTCACCCTCTTCTAGTGTCATTTCAGGTTCAATGATAATTTTATAGCTATCTTTTCCATCGCGCCTAATGAACATTGGAATAACAGGCGCCTTTGTACGTTTTGCAAACACCATCGCTCCTGGGGCAGTTGAAGCTTTTTTACCCATAAAATCAACAAAAACGCCACCTTCTCCGCCAAAATTCTGGTCCATGAGCATGAACAAGAGCTCATTTCTTCTCAAAGCTTTAATTGATTCTTGAATGCATTGTCTTTGAGGAAGCGCATAGATAGTTTGAATTCCGAGCTTCCTTCTTAACTCTGAAATATAGTCCTCAAAAACATTATCTCTCATCCGACGCATAACAACGTTGGTTTTATATCCTTGCTGTATTATCCTAAGATACATCGCAATAAAACTGCCAAAATGTGCACTAACAATAATTGCCCCTTTTTGAAATGAAAGTGCTTTTTCTAAATTCTTCAAACCTTCTATTGAAACATTTTCCACTATCTTCTTTGGCCTATTTAGCAAATAGATAAGCTCTATCATTCCTTTTCCCCAATAGTAAAAATAATCAATAGCGATCTTTTTTAATTCAGGCTCACTTTTCTCATTACCAAAGGCCGTCCTAAGATTCCCCATGACAAAGCCTTTTTTGACAAGCATAAAACAATATCCAAAAGGAATGAAAATCCAAAATATTATCCGGAAAACAGGATAAGGAAAAAGACGAATAACTGCCTGGAACACAAAGAACATGCTTCGAGCAATAAGCCTATTGATTCTTTTTATAGGGTGATTTTTATCCATTTTTATCTAACCATCTAATATTAGGGACAGACTCTTTTTATAAAAAAAGAGTCTGTCTGTCCCTTTTTTCATGAAAAAACGAGGGCATACTAACAAACATTAATCATGATGTCCAATAAAAGCTAAATAAACAATACTCAGACTGTTAATAAATACCGTTAAACAGGTCTGTCAAACTCTGGTAATAAGCAGCGATACTCTTCACTACAGCGATCATTGCAAATATGATAACCAATGTGAGAACAAGGACCACTATCGTAATAAAGATCTTATATTCCTTTGAGTATTTAGCATTCTTCCATACAAGAGGTAAAACAAAAGGTCCAATAATTAAGAACCCTAAAAACCAGGGAACTTTTTGGATCATGGACAAATTGTCCTTTTTTTTTGCATCGGGCCTTGAACCTTCTAAAAACTCGGAACAATGCTTGCACTTTATTGCTTCATCCTGTATCTCTTCAGCACAAAAAGGACATTTTTTCATTTTTATAATTCCCTTACTCTGTTTATCTCTTCGATCGACATTGAATAACTATGCTCAATGTCAGGGAATTTGCAGCTCTTTACTTCATCCCGAAATTGAGTTATTGCCTTTAGAGCAGCTTCACTGAGATCTACATATTTCTTAACAAATTTTGGAGAATGTCTATCATACAAGCCCAAGATATCATTTGTCACCAAAACTTGTCCATCGCAATAAACACCCGCCCCAATTCCTATTGTAGGGATATTTAAGTCTTTTGTGATGATCTCAGCCAAAGAAAATGGTACACATTCTA
>JAHJCZ010000105.1 GCA_018812705.1 Candidatus Omnitrophota bacterium | reverse complement strand
GTTAATTCTTCGATATTGTGTAGCATTTTAAAATGGTCAGTTTTCACTATAAATCTCCAAGGAGGGATCTTAAATAAACAATAGTAATAATATTCTTATGTAATATAATACTTTAATTCGTAAAAAGAAAGGTAAATGTATAATCCAATATTTATGAGCGTTTAAATATTAACTTCAGGAAAATATTGTCATTAGTCATTTTACTGCAATTTATTTTACCAAGGTTAGTTTTTTACTATGAACATAAAACCAGAATTACTTATTAATATATTAAGGAATGATAAAGTTGTTTATATTCAAACTCATGATTTTCCTGATCCTGATGCTATAGCTGCTGCTTTTGGATTGCAGTATTTCCTGGAAGAAAAAGGTATAGAATCTACCATATTTTATGAAGGCGAGGTTCAAACAAATCCTGTTGAAACTATGATTGAAGCTCTTGAAATTAAGATAAAGAATATTGATGAAATAAATATAAGGGATAAAGATAAAATCATTATTGTTGATGGTTGCAAGGGTAATAAAAATGTTACAAATCAAAACGGTGAGATAGTGGCCATTATAGACCATCATCAAGATGAAGCGCCAGATGATGTTCCTTATATTGACATTAGATCTGATTACGGCTCTTGCTCAACAATAGTGGCTATTTATTTGAAGGAAGAAAATATTAACTTAAATACTAGTGTTGCCACTGCACTAGCAATAGGCATTCATATTGATACAAATTCTTTTCGAAGAAGATTTAATCACAAAGACCTCGAAATGTATTCCTTTTTACATGAGAAAATAGATAATGATCTGTTAGGTTCAATATTGTTAAATAATATTTCACAGAAAGAATTGATAGTTTATGAGAAAGCGTTAAAAGAAATAAAGATTGATAAAAAATTTGCGTTTTATCATTATCCTGAAGAGTGCTCGCAGAATCTTTTAGGCATCTTTGCCAATTTTTTCCTTTCTATAAAAGAAGTCGAATTTGTAGCGCTTGTTGCACATAGTGATAATAAAATAATATTTTCGATACGCAGCGAAAATCTTGAGTGGAATGCTGCTCATATTATTAAGAGAGTTCTTAAAGATGTTGGCTCAGGCGGGGGGCATAGAGATATGGCTGGTGGAGCTATTAGGAATATTCCTTTATTTAAAGAAGAAGAAATATTTCAGAGATTCAAGGATCAGCTAGGCTTTTAAAATAATTATTAAAAAGAATTAATTGATGCAGTATATCTTATTAACAATTGGTTTTGCTTTTCTAATTAAAGGGGCAGACCTTCTTGTGGATGGCGCTTCAAGTTTGGCAAGAAGGTTAAAAGTCTCTGATTTAGTTATTGGGCTTACTGTTGTAGCCTTTGGTACTTCTGCGCCGGAGCTGTCCGTTAATGTTCTTTCTGCGTTCAAGGGCAACACAGATATTGCTGTTGGAAATATTTTAGGGAGCAATATAGCGAATGTATTTCTAATTCTTGGAATATCGGCAATTGTATATCCGTTAATTGTTACAAAAGGCACGGTTTGGAAAGAAATACCATTAAGCTTGCTTGCTGCAATTTTAGTTGCGGTACTTGCCAATGATCAGTTTATAGATAAACAGAATTATTCTGTATTAACTAGAATAGACGGCATAATTTTGTTATTGTTTTTTATTGTTTTTTTATACTATTCTTTTAGTATTGCTCAAAATATTAAAGAAATAGAAGCATATGTTGCGATTAAGCAACAGAGTGCTTTCCATTCATTAATTTTAATAGGATTAGGGTTGCTAGGTTTAACTTTAGGCGGAAAGTGGATCGTTGATGCTGCGGTGTTTATAGCTCTAAAACTTAATGTCAGCTCATCACTTATTGGTCTGACTGTTGTTGCTGTCGGAACATCTTTGCCGGAATTAGCCACTTCTATTGTCGCGGCTTTCAAGAAGAACTCGGAAATTGCCATAGGTAATGTTGTCGGCTCTAATATTTTTAATATATTTTTTATTCTAGGAGTGACAGCAACAATAAGGCCTATCCCTTTTCATAGCAGTTTTAATTTTGATGTTGCAGTTGTAATATTTTCCAGCTTGTTACTAATTTTATTTATGTTTACAGGCGGGAAGCGTAAACTGGACAGAGTAGAGGGGATTATTTTTGTAGTTTTATATGTGTTGTATGTCATATATGTAGTTGTTAGAAGATAAAAAGCAGAAAGAGATAAATCAATGAATATAATATTGTTATCTATATTTGCTATCGGATATTTACTAATTGCTCTAGAGCAAAAAGTTAAAATTAATAAATCTGCGATTGCTGTCTTGCTTGCGGTTTTTTGCTGGGGTGTCTTATTAGTTTATAATTGGCATCAGGATAAGGTTGTTTTAAATCAACTTAATTGCCATCTAGCCGATATTGCACAAATACTGTTTTTTTTAATGGGGGCGATGACTATTGTTGAGATAATGGATTCTTATCATGGATTTCGTTTTATATCTCAATTGATCAAAGCCAAGAACACGGTAACTTTACTCTGGATAATATCAATAATAACATTTTTTCTTTCTTCTTTTTTGGATAATGTAACTACTTCAATAATAATGGTTACACTTTTACAGAAATTAATACCTAAAGGAGAGAATCGATTGACCTTTTCTGGCATGATCGTTATTGCTGCTAATGCAGGTGGTGCATGGACGCCTATTGGTGATGTTACAACAACAATGCTGTGGATAAAAGGATATATTTCAGGCCTTAAGATTATTCAAAAAGTATTTATACCTAGCATTGTCAGCATTTTTATTCCTTTGTTATATTTTTCATTTAAGGTCAAGTTTGAAAAATATAATGATACAGTACAAAATACGGACGAAAAAATCATTGGAGCCAAAAAAGTGTTTTTCATTGGCGTTGGTGCGCTGTTTATGGTGCCTATTTTAAAAACAGTTTTTGACCTGCCGCCATATTTAGGTGTTTTATTGGGCCTAGGCTTATTATGGGTTTATACTGACGCGATCCATAATAAGGAGGAACAGCTAAAGGTCCCTCGCATATTAGCAAAAGTTGATTATTCGAGCCTATTGTTTTTCTTGGGAATTCTTTTAGCTGTTGCTGCCTTAGATTCAGCTGGTGTCCTATCAAATCTAGCTAATATGCTGGATTCAACTTTTAAAAATAGAAATATTATTATATCGCTACTAGGAATTATATCTTCTATTGTGGATAATGTTCCTCTGACAGCTTCAACTATGGGCATGTATGATATTGCTTTATATCCTAAAGATTCATTTATTTGGCAGCTTATTGCTTATTGTGTTGGAACTGGAGGCAGTTTGCTTATTATAGGTTCTGCAGCAGGAGTTGTAGTTATGGGCATGGAAAAAATTGATTTTAGCTGGTATATACGAAAAGTTAGTCTTATTGCTTTCATTGGGTATCTGGCGGGAATAGCCTTCCTATTATATATATAAATCTTGTCATTTGGAAAAAGGCAAAAAGCTTTAAGTTACACCTAAGTTCAAAATGTTAAAATAAAAGGAAGATATTTTATGGAATTACTAAAACACAATGTTTATATTGAATGGTTATTGCGGGCTGTTGCGATTATTATTATATTGCTAACTACTTTTGTATCGGCAAGGATAATAAAGAAAAAGGCTCGTAATAATGAGAATTTTATAAAAGGTGATGGAACCCGTGTTAAATTTTTTATGCATTTTGTGGTTGGAATTATTTATTTTTTTGGAATTGTTTTTGCATTTTTCCTTATCCCGCCATTTCGCTCATTAGCTGGTTCGCTTTTTGCTGGCTCTGGGGTATTAGCCCTTATTATTGGTTTTGCATCACAACATGCATTTGCTAATATTGTAAGCGGGATTTTTATTGCGTTGTTTAAGCCTTTTAGTATTGGTGACAAGATAAAACTTGTAGGTAAGGAAATTGTCGGCGTGGTTGAAGATATTACTTTAAGACATACAATTGTACGCACTTTTGAGAACAAACGAGTTATCATTCCCAACTCTGTTATAAGCACTGATATTATTGAGAATGCTAATATAATTGAAGAAAAAACATGTAAATTTTTTGAGATCGGCATTAGCTATGACTCTGATATAAATAAAGCCATTTCGATCATAAGAAATGCTGTTGTTGGTCATTTAGATTTTTACGATAATAGAACTTTCGAAGAAAAAGAGGCTAATGCTGATCTGGTTACTGTTAGAGTGTTGGGTTTTGGAGAATCATCTGTTAACTTGCGCGCATGGGTTTGGGCAAAAGATGCGCCAACCGTTTTTAAAATGGTATGCGATTTAAACAAAACGATTAAAGAAGAATTTGATAAAGCAGGCATTGAAATACCCTTTCCCTATAGAACGATTGTTTTTAAGGATGAAGAAATGAAAAAAAGAAAAAGTATAATGTCTAACGAAATGAAAGGCTGATACATTTTTAAATCATTAAACTGGCTTATAAAAAAATGAATTATAACGAAATATTTAAAATAGTTGAAAAAAAGGCAGAAGAACATGACACGATCACATTGTTGATCGCAATATTTGCGGTTGCGATTATCGGGGTTTTAGATTTCATAACTGGTTATAAACTTGGTTTCTCAATATTTTATTTGTTGCCGATCTGTCTTGTGACTTGGATTATATCTAAAAGAGTAGGCCTGATCTTTGCTTTTTATGGAATAGTAGTGTGGGTATTATCTGATATTTTATCAAGGAATCTAGAGTTTGATACTTTTGTTTTGGTTTGGAATGCTTTGATCCGTTTGGGATTTTTCTTGCTATTTGTTGTTGTCTTGTCTGAGCTGAAGCTTGCTTTTAGCAGAGAACAAAAATTATCACGAACTGATCATTTGACGGGCATATCTAATAATCAGCATTTTTTCGAAATTTTAGATCAAGAAATACATAAGTGTCGCAGATTTAAGAGGCCATTAAGTATTGCCTATCTTGATTGTGATAATTTTAAACAAGTAAACGATACTTTAGGTCATCAAACAGGAAATGCTTTGCTCAAAGAAATTGCTATGACTATAAAAGAGAAGTTGCGAGTAATTGATACTGTTGCCAGATTGGGTGGAGATGAATTCATTATTTTGTTATCTGAATCTTCAAATGCAGCAGCATTGGAAACAATAACCAGGATAAAGAATCAATTACTCATAAAAATGAAAAATAATAACTGGCCAGTTACTTTTAGCATTGGAATGGCTTCTTTTATAGTGCCTCCTGATTCTGCCGAGTTTGCTATAAAAAAAGCTGATGAATTATGTATAAAGCAAAACGAAAAGGTAAGGATAGAATTTATCAAGAAGTAATTAAAGGATAAAAGTTTATGAGGGAAAAATCGAAAAAATTTATTGGTTATTTAATACTTGCAGGAGTTGTAATATTTGCATTTTTAGCGGCAGGATGGGTTATTTTGTTCACACAAATCGGTACTGCATATATCGTTAAAAAAATATCCAGGACTTTATCAGAGAAAAAGGAAGTAGTTTGGCAGAAAAACGAAGGAAGCTTTATGGGCGGTATGGTTTATGAAAATGTAGAGATAGAAGATTTAGAGATACTGCCAAAGCCAAATATATTAAAAATACAAAAAATCAGTGTCAATATTGATTCTCTTTCGGTTGACGGCATATCAGTATCGTTAGAAAATGCGAGACTTCTATTGCCTAATGCTGATCCAGTTTTAGCTTATGGTAGTCTGGATAATGGCGCATTGGATCTTAACGTTTACTCTAAAAGCTTATCCTTAAGTGAGATCGAAACTTTAATACGATCAATTGATCTTAATAATGTAAGCGGTGAGCTATCAGAAGTTGACATTAGAGTTAAAGGGACTTTAAAAGAACCGCAGTTTGAAGGTGACTTTATTATAAATAAAATAGCTAAGGATGGATTTTCTCTATTAAACTCTCCCGGCACGCTTAGTCTAATGATCAAGGAAGAAAATAACGCTAAAGGTCTTTCTGGCACTATAGTATTACAGAACGGAACCATTAGCGGTAAAAGAACGGCAATTGTCAGTTTAAAGACAAGCAAAATAATGTTTTCGGGGGATCCTCAAAAACCAAGCTTTGATATAAATGGCACATCGCAAGTTGGAAATATTAAATTGTCTATTGCTTTAAAAGGTTCTTTTGATAAACCAGATTTGCAGCTAAAATCAGATCCTCCAATGGAAAAAGACAGGCTTCTGTTGGCTCTTGCAACGAATAAAACTTGGAAAAACACTGAAGACATTCTTAATAAAGGAGTGATTTCTAAAGATATTGCCAAAGATTTTATTGATTATTTTGTATTTGGTGGACAAGGCAATAAGTTTGCTGAAAAGTTTGGGTTAAAGACCGTTGCAATTAAATATGATGGCCAGGGCAAAGGTGTCGCCGTAACAAAAGATCTTTCTGATAAATTAGAAGGGAAATATGAAATTGAAGAAAAAAATAAAAATGAAACGAACACTGATATAATACAAAAAATAGGTGGAGAATATAAAGTGACTGAAAATTTGTCATTAGAAGCCAAGAAAGAACTGACGCAGCAATATGAAAATACTCTGCTAGAGAACAGTAAAACTGAGGATCAATTGCTTCT
>JAHJCZ010000104.1 GCA_018812705.1 Candidatus Omnitrophota bacterium | reverse complement strand
GGGGTCAAGTCTCGACTTGACTACATCTTTCATTATACCAGGCCAATCACGCTGAATATTAATATTATTCTATGAATAATTATAAAACATATTTTAAACAACTAATAGTTTAATTTAAAAATAATAACGGGGGTCAAGTCTCGACTTGACTACATCTTCTCTTTAATTCATCAAACAAACTCTTAAACCTTTCATCAGATTCACACCTTTGCTTAATTCGCTCGCAATACTTTGCTGCACTTTTATACTTAATTCCTCCAAATATCTGCGCGATCTTATCATAAGACAACCCACTACACTCCCTTGACAAGCTTATAGCCATTATTCTTGGAATATTTTCCCTGCCCCTTACAGAATAATACAAATTTTTTTCTTTAATTTTAAACACCTCAATAACTTCTTTTTTTATCTTTTTTATCTTTAGATCATTATCTATCTGTTTAGCCTGCGGGATCTCTCCTGACAAGCTTTTACCCTGCAGATACTTTATTTTTATTTCATCCATATATGCCTCGTCACCATAAATAATCGCATTGACCGCTTTTTTGCTCTTTTCCCTTAAAAATTCTTCAGCCTTATCATTGTTTGTTTTCATAAAGTCCATATAAGCATTCTTTAAATTTTTTTTCTGTGCAAACTGAGATCTTAGCAGATCCAAAAATCTTAACCACTCATTTTCCTCTTGCCTTATATAATTATTGTGACTTGAATAAGCATAGAAGCTATTTTTTTGCACAATTCCAGCTTTAACAGGATTATTATGAAAATATTTTATTAATTGCAGCAAATAACTCCCCTCTTGAACAACTATTGCTTTATATCGCCCCTTAAATAATGGGCCATCGTGTTTATAGCGTCTATTAAAATCCTGAGTATAAACACCATTGAGCTGTCTCATGAAATCAGGCAAATTAGCATTCGGCGTGTGGACCAACAAATGATAATGATTGGGCATCAAGCAATAAGATACAATGGTAACTTCATGCAATTGACATGTTTCTTTTATTATTCTGAGAAAGTCCTTATAATCATTATCGTTTAAGAAGATATCTCTTTTACCTTGTCCCCGATTTAAAACATGGTAAAAAGCACCTTCGAATAATATTCGTATTTGTCGAACCATTTGTCTTTCTAGTCCATATTAGTCTTTGGGATATCAATTGGGGATGGGGAATTCGGGATATTGTGTAGATTATATCAAACAACTAAAATATGTCAAGGGGGTCAAGTCTCGACTTGACTACATGTTGATGGTTTTCACTGAGAATCCCCGAATTAATAAGGACTGTCTTGCCTTATACGACCAAAGGTGTAGTCAAGTCGAGACTTGACCCCCTCTTTTATATACCATTCAACTGTTCGTTTAATTCCTTCTTGAAAATCTACGGTGGGGGACCAGTTTAGTTCTTTTTGGATCTTTGAAGAATCCAGCGCGTATCTTCGGTCGTGGCCGGGGCGGTCTTTTACGTATTCGATAAGAGAATGCGGCTTGTTTAAAATATCTAAGATGAGCTTGATAACATCAATGTTCGCCCATTCGCAATTTCCGCCGATGTTGTACACTTCTGAGGGCCTGCCGGATCCAAAAATAGCATCAAGCGCTCGGCACTGGTCTTCGACAAATATCCAATCCCTCACATTAAGCCCGTCGCCATAAACAGGCAATGGGTTGTCCTTGATCGCAGTGGTTATTATAAGGGGTATTAATTTTTCGGTAAATTGATAAGGGCCGTAATTGTTCGAGCATCGGCAGATAACAGCAGGAAGGCCGAAAGTATTGCAATATGCCCTGACCAAAAGATCGCTGCTTGCCTTACTTGCAGAATAAGGGCTGTTCGGAGCAAGCGGGCTGTCTTCTGCAAAACACCCCTTCTCGCCTAAACTCCCATAAACCTCGTCGGTAGATATATGGATGAACTTCCTTACTCCATTTTCCTTGGCACATTCAAGCAGATTATATGTGCCTGTAATATTCGTCTGGATAAAAACCCCCGGGTCAACTATGCTGCGGTCAACATGCGATTCAGCGGCAAAATGCACGACGCTATCTATGTCTTTCATTACCTCTTCAACCTGGCTCATCACCGCCACATCGCCTTTCACAAAGCTGTAGCGCTTGTCATCCTCAATATCAGACAGATTCTCTTTTTTGCCGGCATAAGTCAATTTATCAAAATTAACTATTTCAACATCATCATGTCTATTTAAAAAATAGCGGATAAAGTTAGACCCAATAAACCCGCATCCGCCAGTAATTAGTATTTTTTTCATAATCTAGGGGGTCAAGTCTCGACTTGACTACATGTTGATGGTTTTCACTGAGAATCCCCGAATTAATGAGGACTGTCTTGCCTTATACGACCAAAGGTGTAGTCAAGTCGAGACTTGACCCCCTCTTTTTTTAAAGTACTCCACCGTTCTTTCAAGCCCTTCTCTGAAATTTACCAAGGGCTTGTACCCGAGTTTTTCTTTTATGCTTGTAATATCCGCGTGCGTCTTATAAACATCGCCCGGGCGTTTATCTAACAATTTCGGTTTTACATTTTTCCCCAATATGTCATTTACTTCAGCCACGATATTCAAAACAGTGTTGTTAGTGCCGACTGCGACATTAAAGACCTCACTTTTGATGCCCGGAGTTGTAGCCGAAAGGATATTTGCGCTGACGACATTATCTATATATGTGAAATCCCTCGACTGCAATCCGTCGCCGAAGACCGGAGGCTCCTCATCCTTCATAATGCAATCAATGAACTTAGGGATAACTACAGCATATTCATCATCTAAAGCCTGCTTCGGCCCGAAGACATTGAAGTATCTCAATGAAACCGTTTCAACATTGAAGAATTCAGAAAATATTTTGCAATAGTATTCGCCTGCGAGCTTGCTTAATGCATAAGGCGATTTCAAAAGCGGAAGCTGCGTTTCTTTTTGAGGAAACTGATCGGTATCGCCGTAAACCGAGCTTGAAGAAGAGAACACAAGGCGCTTTACGCCGCATTCCGACGCTGCCTGAAGCATGCAAAGCACGCCGTTTATATTAACATCATTATAGCTTGCCGGGTCTTTTAGCGATTTGGGTACCGACCTCAATGCCGCCAAAAGCAAAACATGGTCAACTCCGTCGCAGGCATTCAAACAATCGCTCTTATCCCGAATATCACCCCTGATAAGCTCATATTTATCTGCGCTCAAATATTTAGTAAATTCAAGATTTGCTTCTTTCCCAGAAGTAAAATTATCTAAAACGCGTACATGATCACCCTGCTTAATAAGCTTCTCAACAATATTAGACCCAATAAATCCCGCCCCGCCCGCAACTAAATACTTGCTCATTGTGAATCCTTTCGAATTACTGATTGTATGATGTTAGCTTAAGTTGGCTTATGTTGGAAAATGTTTGCTAAAGTTAAACACACTGCTTATCTAAAATATATGTAACCTCAGCCAACCTTAGCCAACATTGTTCAATTTATAAATACCTATAAATATACTCCGGCAAGTGATACTGGATATTCGTTAGTATATGGCCAAGGACATTTGCCTGCGCTTGTTCTAAAAGCTCTTCTGCCCTGCGGACTATTCCTCTTTGCGTGCGCCCTGCCTGGATCACCATCAAAACACCGTCGGACTGTGCGCCGATAATGCCTGAGTCAGTTACTGATATTATCGGGGGCGTATCAATAATAACAAAATCAAATTGGGATTTAACATCCGCCAAAAAGTCGGTCATCGCCTTTGAAGACAACAGCTCTGAAGGATTTTCAGGGATCTTGCCGGAAGAGATTATGTTCAGGTTCTCTATATCGATCTTAAAAATAATATCACTAAGTTCTGCCTCTCCCTTAAGATATTCAGAAAATCCAATTTCATTTTTTATGCCAAGATACTTTGCCATCCGGCCTCTTCTTAGGTCACAATCAACGACCAGAACCTTTGGATTGTTCACTGCCTGCGCCAATGATATCGCAAGATTAAGAGAAGAAACCGTCTTTCCTTCGGAATGTATGGAACTCGTTACAACTATGGTCTTTAATTGTTTCTTAGTGCCCAAGCTCATCAGATTGGTCCTTAATATCTTATACTGCTCGCTGATCAAAGCCTTGGTATCATAATAAGTGACTATCCTCGGGTCAATGTTCGATGTCCCCTCTTTGCGAACTATCAGCTGTTTTGTTTCTTTTATCTTTGCGATCTTATCCATTCGGTTAAGCCTATCCTCGGCCGCCTTCTGGAGTGCATTAGTGATCTTACCCATATAAATTATCCTTCCTTTTGATTATTCCTTTAACAGCCGTAAGCCTTAAGCCGAATGCTCACAACTTATAAATTTTTGCTTTTAGCTTTTTAGCTTTTAAGCATATGGCTTATAGCTTGTTGCCTAAACCCCCGCCTCAACATTTTCCCGAACTTTAGCAGACTTCCCTATGACCGTCATCGGCGCTTCTTCTATGACTTCATCGATTATCTTTTTATCTATCATTTGTGTTTCGTTTATATATCCCGTTAACAGCGCGCTGTCGCAGATCTGATTGATCAGGCGCGGCACGCCTTTGGAATATTCATATATGCTGTCAAAAGAATCATCCGTAAAATATTTTCTTTCGCTTTCGCTTGCTATATTAAGGCGGTGCTGAATATATTTCTTTGAATCTTCTTTATTGAATGGAGTAAGATGATAAAAAGCCGCTATCCTCTGACATAGCTGTTCTAATTTGGACAATGCTAATTTCTTTTTTAATTCAGGCTGGCCCATGAACACTATCTGTATCAATTTATCGTTCTCGGTCTCTAAATTCGAGAGCATCCTGACTTCCTCGAGCACGGCAGCGGATAGATTCTGGGCTTCATCGATTATCAAAACGACATTATTGTCCCTTCTCAATTGGTCTATCAGAAAGGCGTTGAGCTGTGAATGCAGTTTTGATTTTGAGCCTGGCTTAAAATCAACTTCGAATTCCTCTAGGATCGTCATAAGCAGGTCTTTTACGCTCATTCTTGTGTTCGTGATAAGCGCTGTTTTGACCTTAGAGTTCAGCTTGCTTAGCAGCGTTCTGCAGATCGTGGTCTTTCCGGAGCCGATGTCGCCGGTAACTACGACGAATC
This sequence comes from Candidatus Omnitrophota bacterium, assembly GCA_018812705.1. Classification (GTDB taxonomy): domain Bacteria; phylum Omnitrophota; class Gorgyraeia; order Zapsychrales; family Zapsychraceae; genus Zapsychrus_A. Next base: position 2,783 of record JAHJCZ010000104.1, on the reverse strand, counting down.
CCTTTCTCTCGCTGATAGCATAGATCAAAGTGCTTAGCGCCTCCATGTGCTTTGCGCTGGAATAATAAAAACGCGGGTTTGGCGTCAAATTAAATGGTGGTTCTTTAAATCCATAAAACTTGGTGTACATCAGTATTGCCTTTCGTGAAATAGTTCAAACTTTCGTGACCTCTGCTAACCTTAGCTAACTTTAGCCAAGCTCAGCTAACATTATTTTACTTCCACTTCCTAATTTACAAAATTTGCAAATGCCATTACCAGGATCACGAGAACTATTCCCAGGATAATGGTCATGCTATACAACATGATCCTTTGGTCCCGTTCGACTTTAAGCCCGTCGAGCGTGTATATCTTTGATATAGCGCCTAAAAGAGGCACGCCAAGGAATTGCTTTGTCTCCTCGACATCGATAAAAGAACTGTCCAAGAACTCAAGGCCCATAACAAGCGCTATTCCAAGGCCCAACCCTCCGAACAATCCTGCAAGCGCGACTAGGATCTTGTTGGGTTTGACCGGGTCAAGCGGCACCCTTGGAAGGTCAAGAATAGTGTATTTTGTTCCCTCTTTTGATGACTGAAGCCTTTGAGTTATCTTTGCTGTCTCTAAACGGCTGAGAAGCATATTATAGATCGTCGTGTTTACGCCTTCGTCCTGGGCCATTGCCGTGCCCAGCTGCTTTACGAGCATTACCTTAAAATATTCATCCTGCGCGCCCTTAGCTTCTTTTGGCGAATCTTTCTTTACTCCTTCGAGGCTGTCGAGCGCTTTTTTGATCTCATCGATCATTGGGTTGCTCACTTCGCTGCTCAAGGCACCTTTGTTATCTGTATATTCAAGATTTGCCGCTTTGAGATCTGCTTCTTTTGATGCGATCTGCTCTTTTAATTGCTTTACCATGGGATGCATCTCTGTTGAATCAAGCAGCAATGCCCTAAGCTGGTCCTTAAGGTTTGCGATCTTTGAGGACATGATCTTTCCTTTATACAGGTCCAGCTGCTCTTCAATGAATAATATAGCGTCGGAAGTTTGCTGATTCTGGATCGTGACGTTCCTCTCGATAAAAATGTCCAGGATGTTCTTAACAACTGCCTGGGTCATCTCCGGCTCTTTGCCGATATAAGAGATGTTTATGATATTGCGCCCGCGCATCTTGATCATTATCTTTGACCGGATGGCTAAGATCACCTGCTCAAATTCCCTCGGGGTTTTAACGTCCTTGTCCATGCCCAGGCGCCTGACCAATTGGACGAGGCTTTCCCACCCGAGCATCGATTCGCTGATAGTTGACAATCTCTCGCTGACCGTCGTAGAGACGACTAGTTTGTCAAGCAAAGGATTGTCGCTTTTGCCTTCCTCCATCAAAATGACCGCAGAGGACACGAATTGCTTGGGCAATATTATTCCCGCGCAAACGCCCAGTACCATCCCGATCATTGCCGGAATGATTATCTGGTCTTTGCGCCTGAAAAATATCTTCAGGTAATTTATCGGTGACGAGCTTGCTAAGTTCAATGCTTCCATTTATATTTTCCTTTCGATCATACGTGGGGGGTCAAGTCTCGACTTGACTACATGTTATCCATTTTCAATAAAACATCTTATTATTTATTTTGTAGTTTTCGCTGTTAATTACTTGCTACAAATATTCAAAAATAAAGGTGTAGTCAAGTCGAGACTTGACCCCCTTTACTAAAATCCCGTCATTACGCTTGTTGCTGTTCCGCGCGCTGCTCCGAGTGGCGCCTGTATCGGCTGTATCACTCTCATGGCCTTTGCCATTACTGTAGGTGGGATATAAAGAGTATCTCCCGGGTTCATAACAAGGTTCTCGCGCAAGTCCCCTTCAAAAAGAAGCTTGTGAACATTTACAGGACGCTGTACAGGCTTGCTTTGTTCAGAGGGGGTTATCAAACGGCTTTTTGTCGTTTTTGCGCTTAATAAAGGCAATGCCGCCTGTATCAATGCTTCTCTGACCGTGATGGTATTTCCCTGCATGAATATCTTTCCCGGACGGCCAACTTCACCAACGACATAAACCACCTTGCTGTTATAGCCGATGATCTTTACCGTTAATTCAGGAGAGATGATATATTTACTGAGTTTTTCGACCAGCAATTCCTTGACTTCATGTTTGACCATTCCCTGAATAACGATGTCGCCGACAAATTCATACTGTATCTTGCCTTCACTATTGATCCTGAACTCGCCGCTTACCTCAGGATGGCGCATAACATTTATCTGAATAACATCATTTACGCCCAAAGTGTAAGTGCTTTCATCCGCACTGTTGGGAAGATCTTCCTTAATATCAAGCGCGATAGTGGCCCTATCTTCCTGAGCTAAAAGCTCCTCAATAACATCGTCAGGTATTGTGCCGTCGATGCTTTCGCTATCCGGATTAAAATCAGCAAAGTTCTGCGCGCTTGAATTAAATGGCGCAAGGGTCAATATTACCGCGCTCAAGAAAGCCAGCCTTGCTACCCGCTTAATACTTAAGGGCAAAAAAACCATATTTATGCCTCGTAACTTTTCCATGTTCAGTACTCCTTTATTGTCTTTCTTTTAAATAACTAAATTACCCATGCGATCTTTCTAGTCATCTTTCGACCATCAACCCTCGCCCTTTTACTCTCTCGATCCTCCTTCATCCGTCATTCGTATCTCAGCCCTAAACACCTGACATCAACTGATATCCCTGGCGATCCTAATCCCTTAGCCCTCGCCCGAAAAACTAGCTAACGCTGCTTAACCGAGCGGCCCTTCAACCTTCTTCAATTAAAACT
>JAHJCZ010000103.1 GCA_018812705.1 Candidatus Omnitrophota bacterium | reverse complement strand
ACCTTTGGTTATGGAGTGCTGGCTAAATGACGACTGGTTTAGTTGACCGCTCACTGGAGTTAGGTGGATTTTGGGAAAGGGCAACCTTTACTGTGCCTGCGGACACTCCCGATGAGAGAGTGCAGTTCCATGCTGATAAATATATAGCGAAGGCTGCCAAAGTATTTGAGGCACAGGGTTGCACAGTTCTTGACTTCACCAAGCCGATAGTGAGTTTAGGTCATCTGGTTACTGATGATGACAGGAGAAGGTATGACATCTTCTTCTGGTGTCGGAGGAAACCAGCCACCTATACCTTTGAAATACCCGAACATGCAATCCCCGAAATGCAAAGATTGGGGATGAAAATAAAATGACAAGGAGGAAGTAAAATTGGTTTTATTAAAAGAAAAGAAAACAGAGGTAATTGATAACTTCAGAGTTCACTCTAAGGATACAGGTTCTCCTGCGGTGCAAATTGCATTGCTTTCAGAGAAGATAGAATATCTAGCTACTCATTTTAAGGAGCATAAGAAGGATTTTCATTCACGTCGGGGACTTCTAATGATGATCGGTAAAAGAAGGAGACTGCTTGCTTATCTAAAAAAGACGGATCAACAAAAATATCAAGAAACAATACAAAATTGAACTTGCGTAAATAAGAATTTATCTATCATGCGTAAATTGCGCATGATAACGCTCGCATTATTTTGCAAAATTGTTGAATATAGTACGTCTTTTTTGGATGACACATTTCGACTAATAATATAATGATGCTTGATTAGTGGGCGGTATGCTTTAGGAGGCTAAAAATGAGTAAAGTTAGTATTGAAATTCCGTTTGGTGACAAAAAAATTATTATTGAAAGCGGTAAGCTCGCTAAACAGGCAAACGCAGCAGTTACTGTTACTTTAGGTGGCACGGTTGTTTTGGTTGCCGTTTGTATGTCAAAAAAGGCAAGGCCTGAAGGTGGATTTTTTCCTTTAATGGTTGAATACCAGGAAAAGACTTATTCTGCAGGACGTATTCCAGGCGGGTTCTTTAAAAGAGAAGGGCGCCCTACACAAAAAGAGATTCTTACATGCCGAATTATTGACAGGCCCATCAGGCCGTTATTTCCAGAAGGTTTCTTTAATGATGTAGTTATTACAGCTACGGTTTTAAGTAGTGATGGTGAGAATGATCCTGATATGCTTGCTTTAATAGGATCATCAGCTGCTCTTACTATTTCAGATATTCCTTTTTCCGGACCTATAGGGGCCATGAGACTTTCTGTTGTTGATGATGAATATATCATTAATCCAACATATGAACAAAGATTAAAAGGTTTGATAGAGCTTGTAGTTGTAGGACTGGAAGATGGAATTGTTATGATAGAGGGTGAGGCAAATGAAGCTTCTGAGGAAAAAGTTGGGGAAGCTCTTAAATTCGCAACAGAACATATTCAGCCAATTAGAATAGCTCAAATGGAGCTAAGGGATAAAATAGGTAAAGAAAAAGCAGCAGTAGAGCTTTTTAATCCACATCCTGATCTGAAGAAAAAAGTAGCTGAATTGGTAAAGGGGCGTTTAGTAGACGTTTATAAAATTGCTGATAAGAAAGAAAGAGAAGATGGTTTAAGCAAGATAGTGGATGAGATCCTTTCTGATATGAGCGTTTATGAAGATTTTAAAGTTGGGGAGACGGGCGTTTCTGTTAGTGATATCATGATGATGTTTGACCAACTTGAGTATGATGTTGTTAGAAAAGCTATTTTTGAAAAAGGAAAAAGAGCTGATGGACGTGGTATCAAGGAAATCCGTGAGCTTATTTCAGAAATTAATATTTTGCCAAGAACACATGGTTCAGGTCTGTTTACTAGAGGACAAACACAAAGTTTGGCTGTTGTCACTCTGGGGTCACGTCGTGATGAACAAATGATCGAATCACTTGAGGGAGTTGCATACAATAATTTCATGCTTCATTATAATTTTCCTGGTTTTAGTGTTGGAGAAGCAAAAGGTAGCAGGGGGCCAGGAAGACGTGAAATAGGCCATGGTGCTTTAGCAGCAAAGGCAATTAAAGCTGTTTTACCTTCAAAAGATGATTTTCCTTATACTATTAGAGTTGTTTCGGAAATCTTAGAATCAAATGGATCATCTAGTATGGCTAGTGTTTGTGCTGGAAGCTTGAGCCTTATGGCTGCCGGAGTTCCGATCAAAAACCCTGTTGCTGGTATTTCTATCGGGTTGCTTCTTGGAGAAAATAAAAAAGAATATCGTTTGTTAACCGATATTATGGGTCTTGAAGATCATTTTGGCGATATGGATTACAAAATTGCTGGTTCAAGAGTTGGTGTTACTGCAATTCAGCTTGATATGAAAGTCAAGGGAGTTCCTATTGAAATATTGATCGAAGGTATTATGCAGGCAAAAGAAGCTCGTGGGTCTATTCTAGATAATATGGAGTCAGTCATATCAAAGCCACTGGATGAAATATCAGAATTTGCACCAAGGATATTAATTACGCAAGTGCCTGTTGATAAGATAGGCGAGATCATTGGTCCTGGTGGAAAGATGATTAAAAAGATAATTGAAATGACAGGTGCTGAATCTATTGACATAAATGATGAAGGGCAAGTTCATATTGCGGCAGTAGATAGAAATGCAGCGCAAAGGGCCCTTGAGTATGTTAATGGTATTGTTGCAATTCCTGAAATTGGAAAAATATATGATGCTGTTGTTGTGAAAGTCATGAACTTTGGAGCATTTTGTGAGTTCATGCCTGGAAAACAGGGATTAGTTCATGTTTCTGAATTCTCTAACGATTTTGTTAAGGACATTGAAAGTGTTGTAAAAGTTGGCGATACTTTTAAGGTCAAGCTGCTTGAAATCGATAAAATGAAGCGTATGAACTTGAGTAAAAAGCAGGCTGAAACGGATTCTGAGTCTAAAGGTGACCCAGAAGTAGAATAAGTTCTGCACAAATCCTCTAAGTAGTAGTTTGAATACTTAACATTAACATTTTGTTCAGTTGGGACAGGATATCCTGTCTCAATTGGACATTGTAGATCCTCCGAATTTATGAAAGAAGAGCATATCAATGAGATAAAGGCTATTATTGTTTTAGCCGTAGGTATGATTATTTTTGCGAGTCTAATTTCTTTTACTCCGGAAGACCTTCCTTTTTATACTTCTAGTCCAAACATTCCAACACAAAATCTTATTCGTGTAACGGGTGCTTATTTAGCAAGTTCGTTATTATTTGTTTTTGGATACAGTTCTTATATTTTGGTGCTGTATTTGTTTTTTTGGAGTTGGAATAAATTCACATCCAGAGAGATAGTTTTTTCAGTTCCCAAATTTGTAAGCTTTATTGTGCTTTTCTGCGTTGTTAGCGCATTGTTAGGAATGACAAGTTCCTCAGAAGCTTTTATTCGTTTTGAAAAAGCTGGCTTGATAGGATCTTTACTCTCGGAGTTTTTAATTTCTTATATTGGCAGAATGGGGGCGTATATAGTCCTCTTGACACTTGGAGTTCTATCTCTGATCCTTACCGGTGAGTTTCTAGTTACACCGTTGTTCTTAAGGATCGTTGAAGGTTTTCAAGGGCTTTATGCAGGAATAAAAGTGAGAATAATGTCTAGCGAGAAAAAGTTGACTGCAGTCGATTTTAAATCTATTCTTGAAAAAAAATTCAAAAAAAGGAACATTAAAGAAGATCGCGTATATGTTAAGAAAAATGACCTGGATGAAGACGAAGGGTATGAAGATGGTTATGAATATGAGGAAGATGAAGAAAAACTAAAGTTTAGGAAGAAAAAAGAACCCAAAATTAAGATAGCACCTAACCAGACGAATAAGAGTAATTCTTCAGAAGATGAAATTGAAAAGATTGTTGGAGAATATAGGATCCCTTCTATTGATCTTCTTGATGATGCTCCTGTTGTTTCAAGTTCTAAGATAGAAAGCGGATTAAAAAGTGGTGCTAAGCTGTTAGAAGAAACTTTGGCTCAGTTTGGTGTTGAAGCTCGTGTTGCAGATATTGAGAGAGGTCCTGCAATTACAAGATATGAATTAGAGCCTGCGCCAGGGGTAAAAGTTAATCAGTTCACTACTCTTTCAGATGATATTGCCCTTGCCATGAAAGCTACAGCTGTTCGTATTGTTGCTCCAATACCTGGAAAGAATAGGGTTGGCATTGAAGTGCCTAATGGTTCATCGGCTACGGTTTTTCTTAAAGATGTTATGTGCAGCGAAGAATTCAGATCTTCAAAATCTAAATTGACTTTAGCGCTAGGAAAAGATATAGCAGGAAAGCCTATGATAGCTGATCTTGCAGAGATGCCTCATTTGCTTATTGCTGGTACAACAGGTTCAGGTAAGACAATTTGTGTGAATGGCATAATTATGTCTATGATATTAAATGTAACGCCTGACGAAGTAAAATTTGTTATGGTTGACCCTAAAATGGTTGAGATGGCGCAGTATAATGACATTCCTCATTTGCTTTGTCCTACAGTAACTGATTCGAAGAAAGCTGCAAATGTACTTAATTGGGTTGTTTCAGAAATGGAATCACGTTATAAAAAGTTATCAAAAGCAGGTGTGAGAAATATTAAAGGCTACAATGAACAAGGCAATAAGATGCCATATATTGTTGTTATCATAGATGAACTTGCTGATCTTATGCAGGTTTCTGCTAAAACTGTAGAAAGCTCTATAACACGAATTGCGCAATTATCACGTGCTGTAGGCATTCATTTGATCTTAGCAACTCAAAGGCCTTCAGTTGATGTTATTACAGGTGTTATTAAGGCGAATTTTCCTGCAAGGATCTCTTTTAAGGTTGCTTCGAAGACTGATTCAAGAACAGTTTTGGATGCAAACGGAGCTGAATGTTTACTGGGAAAAGGTGATATGCTTTTTATTCAACCGGGTGATTCAAAGCCTACAAGAGGTCAGGGTAACTTTGTTAATGATAATGAAATCAATCGAGTTATTCAATTCATTAAAGACCAACAGGCACCAAGTTATGATGAAAGTATAATCCAATTACAAAAGACATCTGGGCCAGGTGGAACAGAAAACCAAGACGAGTATTATGATGAAGCAGTGAAGCTTGTTATAGAAACAAATCAGGCTTCCGTGTCAATATTGCAAAGAAGGATGCGTCTGGGGTATACACGTGCAGCAAGATTGATAGATATGATGGAGCAAAGTGGAATAGTTGGCCCTTATTGCGGGAGTAAACCTAGAGACATTCTTGTTGATAGAGAACAATGGCTGTTAGATAATATGCAGGATGACGATGAATAATTCTGATTTTTCCAAAAAAGATCCTTTAGCAGAAAAGGATAAGAAAAAATTTAAAAATATGAATATTGATGATATTGACAATGTAAAAGATATTGAAATTGAGACTGAAGAAAATATCGATGACTCAATTTTAGATTATAATGACGTTAATGGCAATATTTTGGAAGAGGATATCGATGAAGATCTTTTTGACGGGAGTATTCCGAAGAATTCAAAGACAGAATTAATTGCAGAAAAAGAAGAGGACGAAAGAATCAGATCCAAGCAAGAAGAGAATATCGAGCCTGAGCCTGATTTAGAGCCAGAGATAAATATTGATCCAGAACAAGAGCCTGAATCACAGCAAGAAGAAAAAATCGTAGATGACTTCAATCCTGAAAATAAAGGTGAGATCTTAAAAAGAGAAAGGCTAAAGAGGGGATTATCTTTAGAATTTATTCATGAGATCACTAAAGTTCCTATGGATGTTCTGCGTGCTATTGAAGAAGGATATAAGGTTAGAAATCTGTCTACCTTTTATTTGAAAGGATTTTTGAAGATATATGCAAAATATTTGGATATAGCTGTCGATAGGGTAGTTGAGGATTATAGACCAGAAAAACTCCCTATTCCTGTAAAATATGAATCAACTGAGTTTGATATCAATAAATGGTTATCTAATATTTTTACCAAAAAAAGAAAGCAGCAGATCGTTATTGCTTTAGGGTTACTTCTTTCTTTATTTGTAATTTTTAAGATAGCAGCTTTTATCGCTAATTTAAAACCAAAGCAAAAAATAGTTAAAGTTGATAAAGCTAAGAAGGATACAAAAAAGAGTTCTTTGCCGGAAAAGAAAATAACTGTTCGAAAGCCTCAGGTGGCAGCCGAAAAGACAAATATTGTGCCTAAAAAAGAAGAGATAAAAGAAGCAAAGGCTGTCCCACAAAAGAAAGTTGTTGAGAAGCAACCTCTAAAAAAGAGCATAGAAGAAAAGCAAGTAATTGAACCTGCAAAAGTAATTTCTGCTGTAATCCCACCACAAAATGTTGCTCCCAAGGTTATTAGTTCTGCGAATACAGAGGTGTCTGTGCAAAAGAATGTAAGTCTTACTGTTCGCGCCAAGAAGAATAGTTGGCTTAGTGTAAAAGTTGATGGAAACGTAGTGTTTCAATCAACTTTAAGGCTAGGTTCTGTTGAAACATGGATGGCTGATGAAAGTATTGAGATCTCAGGCAAAAATATCAACCAACTTGATTTTGAACTGAACGGCAAGATGATCAGATCCTTAGGAAGAAAAGATAGCAAGGCTAAGAGACTTATCGTGACAAAAGAAGGTCTGACAGTAACGAACTAATATAATGGCTAAAGAAGCGGAAAAATTAAGTGCGCAAATCATATCAGAGCAAATAGGAAGTAATAATAAGATAAGCCTTGTTAACTTTGGTTGTGCTAGGAATTTGGTTGACTCCCAGATAATTTTAGGAGAATTAACTAAAAATAAGAATAAGATAGTAGATATTTCCAAGGCGGAAGTTGTTATTATCAATACTTGTGGTTTCATTGAATCTGCAAAAAAGGAATCTTTAGATGCTATTGTCGAGTTAGTTGATCTAAAAAAAGAAGGAAAATTAAAGAAAATTATTGTAGCTGGCTGTTTGTCTGAAAGATATAAGGAAGTGATCGAGAAAGAATTTAAAGAGGTTGATGTTATTGTTGGTGTGCATAAACTTCAAAAAGATAAGGTTTTAAAACAGGTTAGGTTAACCCCAAAACATTTTGCATATTTAAAGATCTGTGAAAGTTGTTATAATAAATGTAGTTTTTGTGCTATTCCTGGGATTAAGGGTGAATTTAGATCGCGTTCAATTAGATCTATTGTTGAGGAAGTAAAGCAATTAGATAAAGAAAAAGTGCGAGAGCTAAACATAATTGGTCAAGATATCACTGCTTATGGTATTGATATTTATAAGAAGAAGTCATTGGCCAAACTTCTAAAGGCAATTTTAAAAGAAACAAAGAACATTAAATGGATCAGACTTCTTTATATGTTCCCAACGCATATTACGGATGATTTGTTGGATATAATTGCTTGTGAGGATAAAATATGCAAATATATGGACATTCCTTTTCAGCATATTAGCAGCAAGGTGCTAAAAAAAATGAACAGGAACATTACGAAAAAGCAAACTATGGCTTTGATCAGTAATATTAGAGAAAAAATTCCACAAGTAAAATTAAGGACTTCATTTATTGTTGGATTCCCCCAGGAAACTAATGATGAGTTTGAAGAATTAGTTGATTTTGTGAAAGACCAAAGATTTGATAAGGTTGGTGTTTTTAAGTATTCGCATGAAGAAGATACTCCTGCCTATAAATTGTCCGGTCAAATATCAAAAAAGGTCAAGGATGCTAGATTTGATAAGCTTATGGGGGCTCAACTTGAAGTATCAAAGGATATTCAGGAGAAATTTATTGGTCGAGAGTTAATGATTTTAATAGATGAGCCCCACTCGGAAGATAAAGGGGTTTATGTGGGAAGGTCAGAATATGATGCGCCTGAAGTTGATGGTGTTGTTTATGTCCATTCAACAAAGAAATTAAAAGTGGGTGACCTTGTTAAGGTCAGAATAACAGATGCTTATGACTATGATCTACTAGGAGATTTAGTTTGAACTTGCCGAATATATTAACAATGGTTAGGATGGTTTTAGTTTTTGTGTTCATAAAATTATTTTTAGCGGATTCTCTGGCCTCGATGATAGCTGCTTGTTTTGTTTTTGCAGCAGCAGCTATTACGGACTATTTGGATGGATATATTGCAAAAAAATATGATCTTATAACTGATTTTGGAAAGATAATGGATCCCATTGCAGATAAATTTTTAATGCTTGCAGCGTTCTACTTATTCGCTAAATTTGGGTTAATACCTATGTGGATGTTCATTGTGATCGCGGTAAGAGAAGTAGGCATTACAGTAATGAGACTTATTGCATTAAAAAGAAAGGAAGTGTTGGCCGCAGAGAATTTGGGAAAAATGAAAACAGTGTCGCAAATTGTTGTAATTTCTGTTATTTTGATATACGTTGTTTTAAAGAAGTTTAACCCAACATGGAGACAAGATACTGGAGGGATTATTGGCTTGTGGATTCCAGTTATTAATTTATTGATGTATATCTCTGTTGGGCTTACAGTAATATCCGGAGCTCAATTCTTACATAACTTAAAGAAAGATTAAGGTGAAAATATGAGTGATAAATTTGCAAGATTAATGGCAACGTGGTTTTATGTGGGAGATTTTCCCGTAGCTCCAGGAACTATGGCGAGTGCAGTGGGAATGTTAATATGTTTTATTTTGAGCGCGCATCCAATTCTTTATGTCTTGTTTTTTCTTGTTATCACTTATATTGGATTTAGGGCTAGTGATATTACTGAGGGATTGGTCGGGACTAAAGATCCAAGTTGTGTGGTTATTGACGAGGTTGCAGGCGTTATGATCGCATTCTTTCTTTTGCCGATAACTCCTTCTGTTGTTTTTACAGCATTTTTTCTTTTTAGAGCTTTTGATATGTTCAAGATCTATCCAGTAAATAAATTTGAAGAAATGAAGGGTGGTGTAGGTATTATGATGGATGACCTTTTCGCAGGTCTTTATACAAATATAATAATGCATTTAGCAATTAGGTTCGCAGGTATTTAACAAGGGAGAAAAATCAAATGAGAACAAAAAATCCGGCTTTAAATTCAAAGGCTTTCGATCAGGCCAGAAGTTATGGCGTAGGTGAGTCGATGACCATTCAAGGAACAGTTAACAAGACGTTTGTTATGCTGTTTTTATTAGTTATGAGCGCGTCATGGGTGTGGGCCAAAATAATGAGGCCGGCTGCGCTTGTAGGAGGATTTGAAGCAGTTGCAGAAAAGGCTGTCGTAAATGTTGGACCGTACTTGATTCTTGGTTTGATAGGAGGAATGATAGCAGCATTAGTCACGATATTCAAAAAAGAATGGGCTCCTGTTACGGCTCCAATTTATGCCGTGTTAGAAGGTCTATTTATTGGAGGTATTTCCGCTATTTTTGAAAGGCAGTACCCTGGCATAGTAATTCAGGCGGTTTCACTTACATTTGCAACTATGTTTTCTTTATTAATGGCATATAAATTCCAGCTCATAAGAGTAACTCAAAAGTTTAGAACTGGCATAATTGCAGCAACAGGTGCTATATGTCTGGTCTATTTATTAAATTTTATCATGAGTTTTTTTGGCGGATCGATAACAGTTATTCATAGCAGTGGAACTTTTGGTATAGTTTTCAGTTTGATAGTTGTTGCTATTGCAGCTTTAAATCTAGTTTTAGATTTTGATTTTATAGAAAAAGCTTCATCAATGGGTCTTCCAAAGTACATGGAGTGGTATGGCGCTTTTGGCCTTATGGTAACTCTAGTATGGTTATACATAGAGATATTAAGATTACTTTCAAAGTTAAGAAGCAGGAACTAATAGAAAGAACATGCATCTTTAATGGCATCAGTTACTAGAAAATCTTTAGTAAGAGATCATTTTGATAGTATTGCTAGTGAATACGATTATTGGAAGCAAAAGAATAGCTATTACTATGACACAATAATTGAGTTTGTATCCAGGATCGTTCCAGAGGGTAGCTCCGTTCTTGAGATCGGTTGTGCGACAGGCTCAATTCTTTCTTCGATAAAGCCTTCAAGAGGCGTCGGGGTGGATCTTAGTTCTGAAATGATCAAGATCGCTTCAAAAAAACATCCTGAATATTCTTTCTACAGCCTTCCTATTGAAAAACTGCAGCTAGATGAAAAGTTCGATTTTATTTTAATGATCGATGTTGTTGATCATGTTTATGATGTAATGGATGTCTTTAAGCAAGTCCACAAGTTCTGCAAGCCAACAACAAGAATAGTTCTTACAACAATAAATCCTTGGTGGGACCCGATCCTTTCAGTAATGGAAAGACTTGGTGCTAAGATGCCGGAAGGGCCGCATAACTTTATTGAAAAAGGTAATTTAAAAAGAATGGCTGAGGCTGAAGATATTTCAGTTAGTTATAGTGGATATCTTTTATTGTTCCCTAAAAAAATCCCAATACTATCATTTCTGGCAAATTCAATAGGTGTTAGAACTTGGCTTATTAATAAATTTTCTTGTGTTCAGTATATGATAATGCAGACCTTACCAAAGAATACAAATAATCTGGACCTCGGGTGTTCTGTTATCATCCCGTGTCACAATGAAGAAGACAATATTCAGGAGGCTATCAAGAGAGTTCCTCATATGGGAAAGGGTACTGAAGTTATTGTTGTTGATGATGGAAGCAATGATTCAACGTCCCAAAAAGTGAAAGAAATGATGGAATTCTATCCAAACTTAAAATTAATAAGTTATCCGAAGAATGAAGGAAAAGGTGCTGCGGTCAAGAAGGGGTTTGAAGCAGCAACGAAAGAAGTAGTTATGGTATTGGACGCAGACCTATCTGTCAGTCCTGAAGAGTTGCCGAGGTTTTTTGAGCCACTAAACAAAGGCATTTGTCAATTTGTTAATGGGACGAGAATGGT
>JAHJCZ010000102.1 GCA_018812705.1 Candidatus Omnitrophota bacterium | reverse complement strand
TAATGAACAATTGAATACTGATTCTTATTTTTGCAATCCTTATCACAGCTGGGAAAAAGGCTCTGTTGAAAACGTCATTGGATTAATCAGAAGATTTCTTCCAAAGAAAACAGATTTTGCTAAAATTACTCATAAGCAAATAAAAGAAATTGAATTCCTTTTAAACAATAGGCCTCGTAAATGCTTAGGATTTAAAACTCCTAATGAGGTCTTCCTAGAGCTTAGTGTTGCACTTGCTAATTGAACTCGGGTTTATCTAAACTCAGATATTTCCAAAATGTCTTTTCTGCTTTTATTTCTAAGTTCAGGATTTTCCGCAAAACCAATGCTTATTATAGTGTCTATTTTTTTGCCAGTAGGGATACAAAGGTCTTTCTTAACAGCTTTTTCATTAAACCATCCGATCCAACAAGTAGCAAGGCCCTCCTCTTCTGCCTGCAGAATTAAGTGTTCACATGCTATTCCCTGATCAATAAGGCTGTATTGTACCCCTCTAAAGAAAGCACCAAGTTTAGCTGAAAAATAGGAACGTTCTCTTACGACAACAATTAAAGCAGAGGCTTGCTTGGCAAAGGCATTCATTTTGTAGATTCCCGAAAAGGCATTTTCGGCTAGATTATCTTTAATTTCCGGAGTGCTTACTACAATAAACCGCCATGGTTGAGAATTACAAGCCGAAGGCGCAAGTCTTGCCGCTTCTATGCACCTATCTATTTTTTCTTTTTTGATTATACCTGGTATGTATTTTCTGCAGCTTTGTCTTTTTTTGATTAATTCAAGAAAATTCATAAAGATTGATAGTTTATTTCTTATTGTTTTTTTTAATAGGATTTAGCATATTCTTAGGGTTAACAAACTTATCGAATTCTTTGTCTGTTAAATACCCCAGAGAAACTGTTGCTTTCTTTAGTGTAATTCCATCGGAATAAGCTTTTTGAGCGACCTTTGCCGCATTATCATAACCAATATGTGGATTAAGGGCAGTTACAAGCATTAGAGAGTTATTCAGATTATTATCAATATTAAATAGATTAGCAGTTATGCCCTTAATGCAGTTTTTGTTAAAGCTGTTAGACGCATCGGAAATAAGATTAATAGATTGTAAAAGGTTATATATCATGACCGGCTTGAAAACATTAAGCTCGAAATTGCCGCTAGAACCTGCAATGTTTATTGTTGTATCGTTTCCAAGCACCTGTGCACAAACCATTGTTAAGGCTTCGCATTGTGTTGGATTTACTTTTCCGGGCATAATAGAACTGCCAGGTTCATTGGATGGCAAATTAATTTCACCGATTGCGCATCTAGGCCCGCTTCCGAGCCATCTTATATCGTTTGCTATTTTCATGAGAGAAACTGCAATTGTTTTTAGAATTCCGCTAAATTCAACAATAGTATCATGAGCGGCAATAGCTTCAAATTTGTTAGGTGAAGGGGTAAATGGCAATTTTGTAAAATTTGAGATCTTGGTCACTACCTTTTTTGCAAATTCAGAATGAGCGTTCAAGCCTGTTCCAACAGCGGTCCCTCCTATGGGTAATTCATATAATCGGGGAAGCACGCAGTTAATTCTGTCTAAAGAATTTGAAAGTTGTTGTGCATAAGCAGAAAATTCATTGCCTAAAGTTATTGGAGTTGCATCCATAAGATGTGTTCTGCCGATCTTAACAATATCCTTAAAATCTTTAGTCTTCTTGAGAAGGCTATCATGAAGTTTTGAAATAGCAGGAATAAGTTTGGTGTTGATCGCCTCAACACTTGAAATATGCATTGCTGTTGGAAAAACATCGTTTGAGGACTGGCATTTGTTTACATCGTCATTAGGATGAACAGGCTTCTTGCTTCCAATTTTTCCTCCAGAAAGTTCGATAGCTCTGTTGGCAATGACTTCATTAACATTCATATTAGTCTGGGTTCCGCTACCTGTTTGCCAGACAAATATTGGGAAATTGTCACAAAGCTTTTCTGTGATTATTTCATCAGCTGCTTTTGAAATAAGAATAGAATTTTTCTTTGATATTAATCCTAATTCAGCGTTAGTAATAGCAGCAGCTTTTTTAATTAAAGCTAAAGCTTTGATAAAATTGTAAGGTAGTTGCTCGGAGCCTATTTTGAAATTTTCAATTGCCCTGGCGGTTTGTGGTCCGTAGTATTTGTTGTTAGGGACTTTTATTTCTCCCAAAGAATCATTTTCCAATCTATAGTCCATGACAATTCTCCATAATTAAACATTTGCGACAGTAATAATAAACGTTATAAGTGAAGTTAGATGTTTTGCAAATAGTTAGTGAGCAATCGTACCCCTGCACCGGTTGCTCCATGACCAAAATACATTCTTGATGTTCCTTCAACAAAAGCTGTTCCAGCAATGTCTAGGTGAGCCCACTTTGTTTCGCCAACAAATTGACGCAAGAATTCAGCAGCAGTAAGCGCACCAGCTACGCTTTTTGGAAAGCCTAGATTTTTTATATCCGCTATATTTGATTTAACAGCATCCTTCAACTCTGGATAATTTGGTAAATGCCAAGCCCGATCATCAGTATCACTTGATGCTTTTAAAAGTTTTTTTGCAAGAATGTCATCATTGGAAATAAGGCCTGAATAATCATATCCAAGAGCGATCACGCATGCCCCAGTTAGTGTGGCAATATTAATTAATCGTTCCGGTTCATAATTCTTTACAATGTATGAAATAGCATCTGCAAGCACCAATCTTCCTTCAGCATCTGTGTTTGCGATCTCTACGGATTTTTTTGAATATCCAACAACAACGTCACCAGGTTTCTGAGCACTTGATCCGATGGCGTTTTCAGCTATGCCTACCGCAAATATGATGTTTTTATTTAATTTCAATAAAAGTGTATTTCTAAGTGCACCTATTACAGCACCGGCACCACCCATGTCTTCTCTCATTGTCTCAATGCTTCCTGTTGGCTTAAGATTTAAACCGCCAGAATCGAAAGTTATGCCTTTTCCGACAAGTGCAGTATATTTATCTTTATTTGTTGAGCCTTTGTATTTTACAATAATTAACTTGGGTTCTTTATTGCTGCCTTGGTTAACACCTAAAAGAAGATTTAGGCCTTTGGCTTTAAGCTCTTTTTTGTTGAGGATTTCGACAGTTACATTTTTGTGGTCTTTGATCAATGACAGGATCGTTTTTTCTAAGAAAGTGGATGTTACGATATCTGCGTTGTCATTTACAAGGTCACGTGTAAAATTAGTGCTTTCACATATTATTGCATGAGAATCAAAAACTTTGTTTTTAGGAGAAACAATATATATATTTCTCTGAGAGATCTTCTTTTTATCCTCTGTTTTTGATTTGTATTTATCCCAAGAGTAGGATCCGATTAGAACGCCTTCAATTGCATTTTTAATTGTTGATTCATCTTTGTTGTGGCAAACTAATTCAATATTTGTAGCATCTTTAAAATTCGGACATGAAAGGGCTTTTTTTATGATGATTTTTATGCTTGTGGAAGTGATATCTTTTTTATCACCCAAAGCGACTAAAAGAAAAGATCTTTTGTTCAATGACACGGGAAATGTTTCACCATGATCGCCTTTGAATAATTTTGAGTCATACAAATCAAGCAGTGCATTCTTCAGTTCTTTATCTGAGAAAGCGAATGATCTTTTTTTTAATTGATCAACTGTAACAAGTATTATTGAAACATCTTGATTGAATTGTTCTGACGGAATCATTGAAACTTTATTGATCATGAATAATCCTCTATTCGAATATGAGTTAACGTGTGTGAGAAGTATAAAGACTTAGATTAAGTGCTTTTATAATCAGAACATGATTACTTCTTTTTTTTCTTTGCCTGGTTTGATTTGTCGGTTTTTTTTCTTTTCTCATCTTTTAGATATTGTCTGGCTTCAATGGGGATATAGTCTCTCACATCGTTTCCAGTGTATATTTGTCTAGGGCGGCATATTCTTGAGGTTGGATCCTCGATCATTTCTTTCCAATGCGCGATCCATCCAGGCATTCTTCCGATTGCAAACATTACAGGGAACATCTTTACTGGAATACCGATTGCTTGATATATTAGCCCACTATAAAAGTCAACATTTGGATATAGTTTTCTTTCAATAAAGTATTCGTCCTTGAGCGCTATATCCTCTAATCGTACAGCAATATCCAGCAATGGATCATGAATGCCCAGCTTGTTCAGCAAAGCATCTAATCGTTTTTTAATTATCTTTGCTCTAGGATCAAAGTTTTTGTATACTCTGTGACCAAAGCCCATTAATCTAAAGGTATCGTTTTTATCCTTAGCCTTATTAACATACTTCTTCAGATCTCCTCCATCAGCTTGAATTTGTTGCAACATCTCAAGAACGCTTTGGTTAGCACCTCCATGTAAAGGTCCCCATAAAGCGTTAATACCAGCAGATATAGAAGCAAAAAGATTTGCCCAAGAACTTCCAACCATTCGAACTGTTGAAGTGCTGCAATTTTGCTCGTGATCAGCATGTAGTATAAGAATTGATTGAAGCGCATCAACAACAACTTTTTCTATCTTGTATTCAATGTTGGGTGATGAAAACATCATGTTAAGGAAATTCGGTATATATCGTAAATCATGTCTAGGGTAAACGATTGGTTCACCTATTGATTTTTTATAGGAAAATGCACAAATTGTTCTAACTTTTGAAAGTAATTCAACAATAAGTATGTCAATCTCTTCTTTTGAAGGATTTGGCTTAACCAATTCAGGATAAAAAGCAGCTAAAGAGCCAATAAGTGCTGAAAGTATCCCCATAGGGTGCCCAGTTGAAGGGTATCCAGTAAAGAAATCCTTCATGTCTTCATGGATCATTGCGTGTTTTGTAAACAATCTCGAAAAATTATCAAGTTCATCTTGTGTAGGAAGATGATTGTAAATAAGTAAATGAGCTGTTTCGATAAAGGTTGATTTGCTTGCCAGCTGCTCAATAGGTATTCCTCTGTACCGGAGTATTCCTTTTTCGCCATCAAGAAATGTTATATTGCTTTTACATGATCCAGTATTTCCAAAGCCAGAATCAAGGGTAATGTAGCCAGTCTGCGAACGCAAACTTGATATATCAATGCCTTTTTCCCCATGTGTTCCAACTATTACTGGAAATTCATATTCTTTTCCATCAAGTATAAATTTTGCTGTGTTTTCCATGATTTCTCCTATGTCTCTTACTATATTACTAATATTAATCAAATGAGTTAATAGTATATTATGAAAGTGCTACTTTTGCAAGGCGGAAGAATTAGATTTGGAAGGTTCGACATAACCCTCTAAATTGTACTGCTATTATTATGAGGATTATTAGTTGATGATGCCTATCTGTAGTTCGTTAATCTTAATTCCTAAGCTTTTTGCAGTCTCCAGATCTTTTTCTGATTTCTGTAACAAATCTAAAGCTTTATAAGAATTCGATCTCATCCAAAAAGCTTTCGCAAAATCTCCTTTTAGCTCGATTGTTTTATCAAAATCAAAAACAGCT
>JAHJCZ010000101.1 GCA_018812705.1 Candidatus Omnitrophota bacterium | reverse complement strand
TCTAGTTCCTCTTGAGAAATATGTCCAAGATCAACCAAAACCTGATTTAAGCAAATACCAGACTCTGCTTGTCTTTGCAATACAGCGTGGTATTGCTCTTGATCAACAACACCTGACTTGATCAATCTTTCACCCACTATTTTTTTTATATATTCTAACATTAAAAATATCCCGCAAAATCTATGCCGTTCACTTCTATTATACAAAAAAGCTTACTTCGATTAGCGATTATCTCCATCACCTTTGATTTTACCTTCTTCATACCTTTTAGCAAGCTTAGCAATATTGTTTTCTGCAATTTTTCCAAGATCAAGACCAAGCTCATGTGCCGTAACAGCTAAATAATATAATGTATCCCCTATTTCCTTTTCTGACCTGTTCTTTAATTCTTCAAGGCCATAATCACCTCTAAGGTGTTTTTTTATCTTTTCTGAAAGCTCACCGGCTTCGCCAGCAACTCCAAAAAATGCCCTAACCAGCTTTTGTTCCCCATACCAAGTGTTAAGACATTTTTGCTGATATTCATTGAAATCCATCTTTACTCCTTCTCTAATAGTTTATTATCAAGCCCTGGTATTAACAATTTATAATCATCATCAATGCTTCGCATAATTTTCTCAGCATTCATAAAAAATATGTAAAAAATAATCGCATACAACAAAATTACCACCTTCTTATTAAACAATTTTTTCTTGGTCACTTTTCCAATAGCATACACAAACGCAGGAACAGATACAATTATAAATAGCAGTACGATTATTTCTTCGATCATAGGATACATAAAATCACTAAATTCCCTTATCAACGAACACTACGCGTTGCAACAAGATCAACCCCCAAGCCCATAAGATCTTTTACAATCACGTCTCCTACTTCTACTGACTTTTTAACTTTTATCTTTTTTATGTTTTCCATAGCCTTTAACATAAGGTCTTTTGGAATAGGTTCCCTAGTTTTTACAGGCACCATCAACACCGACAAACCTTCTGACATAACAGAGGTGGTCAAAACCCTTAGGGGATTCTCTATTTCGCTCTCAGCGTATACTACTCCCTTATCACATTTATTCCCTTCTACCTGAACGATTTTACCATCTTTGATCTCAAGTGCTAAAACACAGCCGTTCGGACACTCTATACATATGATCTCTTTTTTCATTTTTTATATCCTAAGTATTCTGCTGCCATTTCTCCTGCGATAATACTATCTTTTGTTACTGAATCTACCAGATCATATATCTTAAATGCATTACCGCAAACAAACAGCCCTTCTACAGATGTCTTATTAATTTCATCTGATACAGGAGTATTAGTCTTCTTATCCATTTCTACCTGAGCCATTTCAATTAATTCATTTTCGGGTATCAACCCTGCAGATATTAAAACAGTATCACATTCAATTTCAAATCTTGAATTTTGAACTTCATTGAAATTATCATCAACCGCTATTACATCGACCTTTTCAACCCTGTGTTTTCCATAGATCTTAGATATCTTATGACTTAAATAAAGCGGAATATTAAAATCATCCAAGCATTGGACCACGTTCCTGATCAATCCTTTACTTTCTTTTTGGATCTCAACTACAGCCTTGACCTTTGCTCCTTCAAGAGTGAACCTGCGCGCCATAATAAGGCCGATATCCCCTGAGCCCACTACAACAATTTCCTGTCCTAGAAGAAGGCCCTCAGAATTGATCAGTTTTTGAGCAAGCCCCGCCGAAAATATACCTGCCGGTCTTGTTCCTGCAACATGTATCATCTCTCTAGTTCTTTCCCTGCAGCCCGTTGCCATAATAATAGCCCTGGCACGAACCTCTTCCATTTCTCCCGGCCTTAAATATGTTAATTCTTTATCACTGTTTAGATTCGTAACAAATGATTGCAATGAGATCTCGATATCCTTAATCCCTGTGATCTTTTCAATAAATCTTTGAGCATATTCTGGGCCTGAAAGAAGTTCTTTAAAATGGTTAAGGCCAAAGCCTGTGTGAATACATTGATTCAATATACCCCCCAAGAATTGATCTCTCTCAAGAACCAAAATATCCTTTACCCCGCTCTCATGTGCAGATATCGCCGCGGCCATTGCGGCTGGCCCTCCTCCGACAATTACAAGTTCACGTTCTTTCATCTGGCTCTTTTTCCTTTTACTATCAGAGACCCTTTTCCTCTTTTAGTTATTTCAGTTATGGGCACGTTCAATTTCTCTGAAAGTATTTTTAATATTCTCGTCGTGCAAAATCCCCCATGACATCTTCCTGCCTGCGCTCTTGTTCTAAATTTAACACCATCAAGAGTAGTTGCTCCTCTTTCTATCGCTTCTTCTATTTCCTTGCGGGACACCATCTCGCATCTGCAAACTATATCTCCATAACCTTCATTCTCCTTAATAAGTTTCCTTGCTTTATCTTTACTTATTTTAAAAAGATGCGTTGTTTCATTTCGGTATCTTTTAAAATCTTTCTTTCTTATAAGTGTTAATCCGTTCTCCTGCAAAATCGAACAAACCATTTTTGCAATAGCTGGTGCGGCTGTTAATCCTGGCGATTGAATACCGGAGACATTAATAAAACCAGGCACGCTTGCTTCATGTCTAATGATAAAATCTTCTCCGGCAACCGGTCTTAATCCGGAAAAATAGGCAATGATGTCGCTATCATTTATTGATGGGATCATTTGCTTTACGGCTGATAGAACCTCTTTAAACCCATCATCAGTTGTTGAAAGATCTTCCTTATCATCAACATCCTGAGCTGTTGGGCCTACCATTGGATTCCCGTCAGATGTTTTAATGACCAAAACACCTTTTGATGTTTTTGTCGGCAGCGGAAAAATAATATGATTTACAACGTTCTCTCTTTTCTTATCAAGCAAGAACTCTTGGCCTTTGCGCGGTGTTATTTTAAAATCATCAAGACCCACCATTCCAGAGATATCATCGGCGAATAAACCTGCCGCATTAATAACATACCTCGTTTTTAATACACGTTGAGTTGTCATTATTTCTAGATCATTTGCCTTTTTAACAACAATACCTTTTACTTCATTGTCGGTAAATATTTCAACTCCATTCTTTGCTGCATTTTCACTAAGATCGTAGGTCATTCGATAAGGGCTAATTATCCCGGCGCTCGGAATGAATAATGCGCCGACAACATCCTTGCTTAAATTCGGTTCATTTTCCTTTAGCCAACTTTGATCTACAATACTCATCTTCTTAACACCAAGCTTCTCGGCTTCTATCTTTATCTCTTCAAGTTTGGCAATATCATCTTTACTAAAAGCAACAATAAGCTCACCAACTTCCTGAAAATCTATTCCAAGCTCCTTAGCAATCTTTCTTATCAATATGTTACCTTCGACGCAAAGCCTGCCTTTCAATGAACCTGCTTTAGTTTGCGTACCTGGATGAATAATACCGCTATTAGATTTTGAAACCCCAAAAGCAAGTTCAACTTCTTTTTCAAGAAGAGCTACTTTCAAATTATATTTTGAAAGCTCCCTGGCTATTGAGCAGCCAACAACTCCTCCGCCAATAATAATTATATCGTAAGTTTTATTTTGCATTTACTTTATGAAAGTGTTTTTGAAATAGCATTTTTCCATTCAGAATAATACTTTTGAATGTCCTTCTTTTTCATTTTTGGTGAGAACTTCTTATCTTGTTTCCAGCATTTAGCGATCTCTTGAGAATCCTTCCAATAGCCTACAGCAAGACCTGCCAAGTAAGCAGCCCCCAGAGAAGTAGTTTCAATTGTCCTTGGTCTGATAATATCAATGCCTAAAATGTCCGATTGAAACTGACACAAAAATTCATTAGCAACCGCACCACCGTCAACCTTAAGACTCTTGATCTTTAATCCGGAATCCTTCTGCATTGCATCAATAACATCTTTAGTCTGATAACACATTGCCTCTAAAGCTGCACGAACAATATTTTCTCTACTTGTTCCCCTGGTTAAGCCAATTATCATCCCACGAGAATCTTGATCCCAATACGGAGCTCCTAATCCAACAAAAGCTGGAACTAAATAAACCCCCTCGTTAGACCTCAATGTTTTAGCCATTTTCATTGAATCCTTGGCATTTGAAATAATTTTAATTCCATCTCTAAGCCATTGAATCGCAGCCCCAGCAATAAAAATTGCCCCCTCTAAAACATAAACAGGTTCACCCTTTGAACCACAACCAAGAGTAGTAATAAGTCCAAATTTCGAATGTGTCCTTTTCTTTCCGGTATTAAGCAGAACAAAAGAACCTGTTCCATAAGTATTTTTAATCGTACCCGGCGTAAAACATGCCTGCCCAAAAAGAGCAGCCTGTTGATCTCCCGCAATACCCGATATCGGGATACCTTTATTTAACTTACCAATTTTTTCAGTATGACCAAACAAGCCGGAAGATTGCTTAACCTCTGGAAGCATTTGCCTTGGAATGTTAAACCTCTTGAGAAGATTCTCATCCCATTGAAGTTTATCAATGTTGAAGATCATTGTCCTTGATGCATTCGTGTAATCGGTTGCGTGAACCTTACCCTTAGTCAAATTCCATAAAACCCATGAATCTGTTGTTCCGAAAAGAAGTTTTCCTGCTTTTGCTTTAGCTAAAGCACCTTTAACATTCTTCAGTATCCATTCAATTTTAGTCGCTGAAAAATAAGCATCAACTGGAAGACCCGTTATTTTTTTGAATAATTGAACTTCACCTTTTTTCTTTTTCAACTGGGTACATTTTAATGCAGTTCTACAACACTGCCAACATATTGCATTATAAATTGGCTTTCCTGTAACCTTGTCCCAAATAACAGTAGTCTCTCTTTGATTAGTAATACCTATGGCTTCGATTTGTGAAGAGGGAAATTTTTTTAAAACATTTTGTATCGAACTATTAACGCTTTGCCATATTTCAATCGGATCATGTTCAACCCAACCAGGCTTTGGAAATATCTGTCTAAACTCTTTGTATGAACTATCCTTAATTCTTCCATTCTTATCATAAAGAATCGCCCTGCTACCTGTCGTCCCCTGGTCTATTGATAATATATACTTCATCTTACTTCCTCTCTTACAATTGGATCCTTTCTAATAAGCTGATCAGTCATTCTCAACCATTCAACAATAAGCTTTCTCATTTCTACAGAATGCAGAGTTTTATTAAAACGATTATCATCCAGCGTATTAACAGCTTGTATAAATTCATTTAAAGTTACTTTGCCAAAAGAATAGTTTTCTGTTTCATCGACTAAAACTGCCTTGGCAAGCTCTATCTTTTGTTCAATTATCTCAATTATTTCTTTTTCCTTGATGATCTGACGGTGCAAGTTCTTAAGATCAGTATGAAGCTGAAAATGTGTATTTTTAGTTGTTAAACGTGTTTTGCTCAATGTGATTTTAGAAGTTTCATATTCAGCTTCTTCAACCTGCTCTCCAATAGGCCAATCCATTGAAATGCCAGCATAAAGCATATTGTCCTCATTTTTTATACTAAAATCGTCCCCTTCGACTTTATACCCTATTAGAAGATTAATAGACGGCAGCAACTCATTTGCATTCTTATCAACTTCAAAAGAACTTTTTTCTTCCAACAAGCGCAAAACTTGATATGTCCTGCTATTGTCTACAAAATCCTTATACTCAGAAGCAAATTCTACTTCTTTACCACTGTAGATAAATGGCTCTTTGGGTATTAGTTTATCAGACCCCTCGTAACGAATAGCCGTTTCCAATGTATTAAGAGCCCTGTCATACGCTTCTGTTAAATTACTAAGCTTTTCTTTTTTTGCAAGTACTTGAATATTGACCTTATTCACGTCAATGGGTAAAGCTATTTTACTTTTCTCTCTATCTTTGATATTATCCAACAATTTTAAATTTTCCTGATATGAAGACTGCCCTATCCTCAAATTAGCATAGGCCTCATACCAATCATAATAAACTCCTATGATCGTAGCCATATAATCCTCATATGCCTCAATTATCTGGTGTTTTGCAACATCGATCTCGAGTCCTAATATCTGATCATAAAACCTAGTGGATTTGCCGAAAGCATTTTCCGCGATCGGCTGAGAAATAGAAAACGTAAACTCTGATGCATTAGTTGTTGATGTAAACGATGGATTCGATTTATACCCTGCAGTTAAACTTGTCCCGGCATTTGGAAAGAGCTTACTCAGTGATACTGTCGCGCTTGGGTCTTCCTTATCCTTGCCTAAGAACACATCATATTCACTCTTAACTGAAAGAACTAGATCCTTTGCTGGCAATTTAAAGTCTTTCTTATATTTAAGCGCAAGCTCATCAATGAGAATAGCCTCAAAAACAGTGTCTTTAGTTGTAGCAAGCGCAATAAATTGCTCTATTGTAAGCACATTTATATTATTTGATTCTTGCTTAAATGGTACTGTCTGGGTCTTTTCATTCGCAGAAATAATACCTGCCGTAAATCCGAAAAAAACAAACATAATTAAAAGTAGAATCTCTCTATTATTCCTCATTAAATCCTCTTTCTAAATTCCGAAAAATAAGATATGAATTTTTCAAACATAGTATTTCAAAATTTGAAAAAACCTAACCCGCCTTATTGGTGAATGGATTGACAACCTTATTTGATATATATTGCGCGCTACCAAATCCTAACAAAGGCACAAAGATCAAAGGTAATAACGTTAACCCCAGACCATAGCCAATACCTTTACCAAATTTCTCAGCAATTCCGATATTAATTACAATAAAAATAATAATTGAGACAACAGGAATAAACATTAGGATCATCCACCAACCCGGCTTGCCGGCTATTTTCACCATTATGTAAATATTATAAATAGGGACAATAGAAGCCCATCCCGGATGCCCAGCTTTTGAATATATTCTCCAATTAGCCGCAAGAATAACTAATAGAAATAAAATGGCAATTAAAAAAGGTGCCAATACAGCACCTAAAGCTACCTTTGGCATTTCTCCACGACTCATACCCCTTTGTTCCATTTTTTCTTTTAACGACAGGGTCCTTTGTGTCCCAAAACTCTGCTGACCACCGAAAACATTATCTGTTTCATCTCTAGAACTACTGTTTAAAGCCTGCGAAACCTGCTGAGTTCTTTCTCCAGAAAAATATGATCCTGAATCCACCTGATCTTCTTGAACAGGCACCTCAACACTAACTGCAAAATCTTCTGGCTCTGGATCTGGCTCATCATATGCTTCATAATCCGTCGCACTAAAATCATCGACTTCTGGCACTTCAACTTCAACACCGTCAATAGTGCTTATTTCATCTAAATAAAAAGTTACATCTACCCCCTCATAATTTATTTTTATGTTATCATCATTTTTCTCTGTTATTGCTCCATCAATTGTC
>JAHJCZ010000100.1 GCA_018812705.1 Candidatus Omnitrophota bacterium | reverse complement strand
TTGCTAATATTTCCTCTAATATTGTCTTCAATCTTTTATTCGGCACAAAAATCACAGACATCAACACCTGCTACAAGGCTTTTAAAAAGGATGTTATAAAAAGCATCACTATCGAATCAACTGATTTTACTTTTGAGACCGAAGTTACGTCAAAATTGATCAACAGAGGAGAAAAGATCATTGAAATTCCTATTGATTATGTTGCAAGATCAAAAGAACAAGGAAAAAAGATCAATTGGGGCAAAGCATGGAAAATGTTTTGGGGCATGATCAAATATAAAAACAAGACCTAAAGACAAATACTTTTAACTCCTGATTTTTTCCTACAGAAAGGCATCCTTAATGTTTGCACTCCTCCCGGCAGTTAGCTTTATCTTAATACTAATTTGCTTTTATCGAAACGAATTACTTTCAAGCGAAATTCCTTGCTTAAGGACATCCTTTTTATTTGCATCAACCACCTGTGGCCTCTTAGTTGTTCTTTCAACAGAGATCCTAGGCCTATTCAATCTATTGACATTTGAAGCAATATTAACATTCTGGATATTTATCATTTTATTTACTTCAATATACCTATTTAAACAATCAAAATCTAAATCTCCATTCTTTGCTTTTCAATTATCTGACTTTACTCTAAGCAATAAAATTTTTATTACACTGATCATCATTATTGTATTGATTGTTGGTATAATTGCTTTTATTGCGCCTCCAAATACTTATGATTCTATGACTTATCATATGGCAAGAATTCCACACTGGATACAGAATAAATCGGTCGACTACTACCCAACCAATCATATGCGTCAATTGTATACTCAACCAGGATCAGAGTTCTCTATCCTGCATCTTCAGCTTCTTAATAACGGAGACCGTTTCGCGAATTTTATACAGTGGTTTAGTATGCTGGGAAGTATTGTTATTATTTCTCTAATTGCAAAGCTATTAGGGGCAACCTTTTCCGGGCAGATCTTTTCTTCCGTAATCGCAACGACTATACCAATGGGTATATTGCAGGGCTCCAGCACTCAAAATGATTATGCTGCAGCTTTCTGGCTTGTCAGCTTTATATGTTATGTTTTTCTTAGATCTAAAAACGCTGAAAGTCGCTATATTCTTTTTGCTGCAGCAACATCGCTCGGATTAGGTTTTCTAACTAAGGGAACTACGTACGTCTACAGTGCACCATTTATCGTACTTCTTTTAATTTCTGAATTTAGAAAATATAAATTCAAGGCTTTCAAATCTCTATCTCTAATACTAATAGTACCCATATTGATAAATCTTGGATATTTTTTAAGAAATTATGATCTTGGTAAAGATTTTTTCTCACCTTTTTATCAGGGAAAACAACTGTCCAATGAAGCAATGTCTCCAGCTTTATTTATTTCAAACTCTACAAAAAATCTAGCACTACATTTAGGTGCCAGGTCTGACAAAACCAATGACATAACAAAAGACTTGATACTTAAATTACACAATCTTATAAACATCGATATAAATGATACTAGAACAGCTTTTTTAGGCATGGAATTTGTATTACCAAAACCAAATAGAAGTGAGGACCAGGCTGGCAATCCTTTGCACCTATTTCTTTCTCTAGGATGTATGGTTTTTCTATTCTTATCAAAAGATTTGCGAACTAATCGCACCCTGAGATCATACCTTCTCTGTTCGATCTTGTCTTTCACATTCTTTATCTTATTAGTTAAATGGCAGCCCTGGCATAGCCGCTTCCATCTATCAATTTTTGTTATCTTTTGTGCTTTTTCTGGCATAGCTATTTCAAAATCAAATAAATTTATTGCAATTATTATTTGCTTTTTATTGTTGGCAAATTCAATACCATATGTTTTTAGGAACAATTCCAGAAGAATTGTTTCAAGCAAAAGCACTATCTTTGACACGCCGAGAATGGATCAATACTTCTCAAATTATCCTTCACGCGCATATCCTTACAAAGAAGCTGTTAAAAAGATAAAATCTATTGGATGCAAAACAATAGGACAGATATCTCACGGAGAATGTTGGGAATATCCTCTTTGGACCTTATTAAAAGAAAATAATGATCTTGATTTTCAGTTGGAACAAGTTCAGGTAGATAATAAATCGAATAAATATTTAGAGAAATTTGGCCTCATTAACTACGATCCTTGTATACTTGTAGGATTAAAAGGCAAAGGACAACCTAAGCAAGTTATAAATAACTCAACATACATCAAAACCTGGGAAATGGATCCCGTAAGTATTTATGAAAAAGATACGGACGGAACATTAGCAAAATCAAACCTTCTGTTGCATTTTAACAATGCGGTTAAGCTAATATTCAACTCAACTACTCAAATAAGCCAAGACAAAGAAAATAAATTCTTCGACCAAAAAAACATGAAGGTTTTAAATTATTTAAGAAACGAACTTGCTGAAGCTCAAATCATTGATACTGATGAATTAGATAATATATTACCCGAACTAGGCAAGAATTTTAAGAACATTGTGATCAATGGATTAGAATTAAGAGCTACAGGATATATCAGCTCAAACAAAAAGCAATTTGATGCAGGCCAAAAACTTGTGGGACAATGGTTAACATGGTTCATTAAAAATAAAGATGCAGTGCAAAAAGCTTTTGACAAATAAAGAGCTTATCTTAAGATCTTTTCAGCATTTAAAACAAACATAGAACTTTTATAATTAGTAACAAATATTGGAAAATCTGCAAATGCAGCATCTTCAAAATCAAGTTTCGTCATTTGATCACGATCTACAGTTTTTGACATTTCAATTAGTTTTTTATCCCTAAGCCTAAGAACCTCTGTATGTTCTTTCCAAAATTCGCTTTTATGTGCTCTAAAGATTGACAAACTTACTAATATTAAGGATATAATCATCCCTGCACTAAATACTTTAGTTAAAAACCTTTTTTTTGAAAGAACTACAAGATACATAGCTATTATTGGCACATACAAGAATCTTGTTTGCTGCGACCCTAGCCACCATAACCCCCAGTAAAGAATGATAAATATTACCATCAAATCAATCTTTTTCTTTTTTATATTCTCGAAAAACAATAGTATAAATGGACCAAGACATAAAAGATAAGGCAATCCTACTGGATAATCATAACTATTGTTTACGCCTTTTTCTGGAACTGCAATAAGCCACAAATGCTTTATGAATGCAGAAATCCCTCTTCCTTTTCCATATTGACCCTTTACTCCAAGCAATTGATCCGACACTTTTACAATTTCAAGCATATTGTCAGACTTAACATTAATCTCCGGATTCAAATTAACTTTTCCAACTAAAAATGGAAACAAAGGTGAGCCTGTATGTTTTATTGACTTTGCAACAAAAGGTCCTCCAATAGCTACGCTCAATATTAAAAAATAA
This sequence comes from Candidatus Omnitrophota bacterium, assembly GCA_018812705.1. GTDB lineage: Bacteria > Omnitrophota > Gorgyraeia > Zapsychrales > Zapsychraceae > Zapsychrus_A. The sequence goes on along the minus strand of JAHJCZ010000100.1, from coordinate 55 downwards.
ACTGAGAATTTTTTCATAACACTTCTTTTCAAACTTTTAATACTCTCAAAAATAA
>JAHJCZ010000099.1 GCA_018812705.1 Candidatus Omnitrophota bacterium | reverse complement strand
CTATTTTTGCAATACATGGATTAGCATTAGGCTCAATGATATAAACCTTACCTTCGCTTGTAACACGAATATCAAACCTTAAATAACTACTCATATCCAATGCCCTATAAGCCCGCTTACAAACATCCACTATCTCTTGCTCTACTCCATTTGCTAGCTTACTGGCATAAACACTTTTTATGCCCCATTTCTCTCGATAGTTAATATCCCATTTTGCTTTATATGTAGCTATTCTAGAATCTTCTGGAAGTTCCCCAAACTTCATCTCTCTTGGAGGAAGCACTGTCAATTTTTTATTCCCGATCACTGAAACATATAGCTCCCTGCCTTCAATATATTCTTCTGCAATAGCGTCCATGTTCATATTTTCATGTATGAACTTTATCCTATCAAAGAAAGCCTCTTCGCTATCAGCAATTGAAGCCTGAGAGATCCCCCTTGAAGCCTCCTCACACAAAGGCTTAACAATGCAGGGAAGTTTTAATTTATGAGGAAGCCATACTCTTCGTTTTTTATAAAAAATATAGAATCGAGGTATTTTAATTTTATGAAATTTTAATATTTTCTTGTTAAGCCCCTTATTGTTGCAAAGAAAAATATTGTCTGATTTCGCGCCTGTATATGGTATTTGCGTCATTTCGAGAAGCGCAGCAATATTTTTTTCAAGATAACTTTCCCCATTAAACACTTCGACCATATTAAAAATAACATCCGGCCTATTCTCTTCTATCTCCTCGAACAATGGTGCAATAGTATTATGAATTCCTAAAATGCTAACATCATAGCCATTAGCTTTGAGAGCGCCCAAAACATCCTGTTCTGTATACATATTTTCCGGATCAGCAAACTCTTCCTTATAATCATAGCCTCTAGGTCGATTACAAGGACTGCTAAACAGCATTAATACTTTGAGTTTCTTTTTCATAGCAATTAGTTGTACCTTGGGCCTCTAAATTTTCCAGTATAAAGATAATTCATAATTAATGCTGTAACATAGGCCGTTAATTCAAGAACTACAGACTGCTCTTCAATATCAACCACCAACTTTAAATCCATGCTTCTTTTCTGGATATCTTTTACTAGATCGCTAATAACAAATTTTTTCTCACCAGAATATTTAGATACTGTCTTGATAACACTAATTCTATATTTACGAATTATCTTTGCCGCATCAAGTCTTTTCTTCATTTTATTATTTTCTTCATCAGGCTCGCTAAAGACCCTTTTCAGAAAAGCATCATGAAAATCCGGGAACTCTTCTGCCCAATAATGCCTTTTTTTCTTATAAAACTTATTCAAGCTTATTCTTAGAGTGGACATTTGCCAATATTGCTTACCTTCCGTAACAATAGGTTTTTTACTTTTAATATCATTGATCAACTTATCAACATATTCCAATTTCTTAATAACATTCCAACCCTTGTATCGTTCTCTCCAATTATTCTGAGGAGATAACCACACAGCAAATGTCTCGACAAAATCCTCTTCAGGATGATACTGAGCATAATATCCATCCAAATGCCTAACGAAATTTTTACTATATGGTCTATATTTATACGAATCAGAATATTCCAGTGAGGAGTGTCCAAATATCTTCTGCCAAGACTTGCGTTTATTAAGCTTATAAGCATGCAATAAAGCGTGGCCTGCTTCATGACGAAGGAGCTTCATACACATTGTCTTTGTGTCTCCTTCAGCATCTATCATATATTTTTTTTCTATTCGTATAAGTGTTGAGTGTGCCAAGAAAAACGGGATGCCTATGCAGGTTTGATCTTTTGGAGTAAGCCACTCATCAGCCAAATAACACTGAGGCCTAAACGATATACCTTTTTCCTCTAATTCTTTATACAACTGAGCAATACACTCGGACAGCCAAGTTCCTTCGATCTTTAATGGAAGCTCATTGATCCTAATATCAAGCAATTCCTCCTCGGATATTGTATCTAGGTCAATTAGCCTTTTATTCAGATCTTTTTTCATTTCAATGGTCTATATTTGTTCTTGGAGCTTTTTTATTAGCTCATCAGCCTCATCAAGAACATCTTTTGATATCAACTTCAAAACTTCCATGTCTTTTTTAAATACTCCAAGCGCCCCGAGCAGTTTTTTTATTGCAGCTTCATTCCTATTATCTCTTTCCTCTTCAGGGTCAACCTCTTTTCGCTCTTTCATTATCGCAGTGAGCTCTTTTCTAACCTCAGATGCATCTTTTCCTTTATCAAAGACCTCAGCCTTTAACATCGCATAATCATCTTTACTTAATTCACGTTTTGATCTAGCTAACCGAAGCACATCTACGGCATCATAATTAGGAACATTAACTGCTTCTCTTGAATCTTTAAAATCAACCGCTAAATATTGAGGCTCATTCTGCTCAACAAAAAGATAGGTCTTAAGAAGCTTCTGACATAATTGTTTTTTTAAGCCTAACTCTTCTTCAGTATAATGCTCAAATTTTTCAAAGCCCCATCCATAGAACAATTTATCCTGCCATATAGCATATAAATGCCTTCCCAAATTGACCCATGAGGTCTTAAAATCTTTCGAGTAGTCGAGAACCTGTGACCTAAGAGTATCCCCAACCATATCTGTCTTGTTTGCTTCCTCTTCTTTTTTACTGATCTGAAGATCTACTACTTGCATTTTTCAACCTTTCTTTTATTTCTTGAATATATTCATCTTTGATTTCAAGGCCCATATGCTTAGCCTTCATAACATCTTCTAATGCCTTATTAAAATTTCCTTGTCTTCCATAAAGCATTGAACGAGAATAATAAAGCTCTGGATCATTTGGTCTTAACAATATTGTTTCGGAATAATCTCCTATAGCAAGATCAACATTATTTGATCTGCTGTATACAAAAGCCCTGTTCTTATAGGCATCATAATACCCAGGATTGATCTCGATCGCTTTACCATAATTCTTTATCGCACCATCATAATCGCCTTTCAAAAAAAGTAAAGAACCTTTATTGTTATAAGCTTCAAAGTAATCAGATTTTAAAGATATTGCCTTTTCAAATCCTTTTAATGCCTCATCTAATCTTTTTGTCTTGCTGTAAACAATGGCCCTGTTGTTATAAGCATCAGCTTTATACCTATCAAGGGACAAGGCTTTGTTATAATTTCTTTCTGCTAGGTCAAGCCTGCCCTTCTTTTCATAAATAACTGCTATGTTAAAGAATATATCAGGGTAAACCATATTATATCTAAGCGCTTCAATATAATCCCTCAACGCCATATCAAACATACCTTTTCTTTTATAAATAACACCCCTATTGTTCAGGGCATCTGCATACCTCGGACGTATCGATATTGCCTTATTGAAATCATCTAAAGCAAACTCATCCTGGCCCCTTTTTGTGTAAACAACACCCCTATTGTTATAAGCCTCTTCAATAGTGGCGTCTAATTCTATTGCCCTATGATAATGTTCCAATGCAGAGGCATAATCTCCATTCTTAAAATATGCAAGCCCCAGGTCATTATGAGGCCTTGCTTTATTGGGAGATTTTTTAACAACATCGCTCCAAAACAAGAACTCATTACCCCAAACCTTATTCCTTTTATATGTCAGAAAAGAAAGTACGATAGCAATAGCAACCATCACCCAAACAAATTTTTTAAGGTCCTTAAGCATATAATAAAGGCCGGCACTAAGGGCAAGGCAAAAACCTATAGATATTAAATATAGCTTATGTTCAAATATTACATTCGCTCTTGGAATTAAATTTGCCGAATAAGTTACAAAAATCCAAAACATACCATACGAAACAAGCATGTTCTTCTTTTTGCTCTTTACCGCAAAGACCCCGACCAATATCACAAAAATAAAGCATAAAAATGTCTTTAGTTCAAACAAGCTTTTAGAAAGAACAAAATCATAATCAAAATTCTGGCCCAAAGGAACAAACAACAACTTTATGAACAATGAAAGAACTCTAAGCTGGGTGAACTCATACTTCCAAAAAGTTATAATATCTCCCTGATGAGATTGCGAAGGCTTGGCTCCAAAAAGCATATTCACAATACCCATCTTAAATATGTATGGAATTACAAACATAAATGAAAGAAGCGCGATCGCTGAAAGAATAAATACACTTTTTTCTTTTGCTGAAAATGGTTTTTCACGTTGCTTCCACAAGAAGAAATATTCAAACAATACGATTGAAAGTGGCAGAGTTATAACAATTTCTTTAGTGAACATCCCCAACAAACCAGAAATAATTGATCCCATAAAACATGCAACGGATACCACCAGTTTGTTTTTAGTTAATCTCCCTTTAACGTATAAACAAACCGACAATAAGTAGAACAATGTTGCTAATGAAGCCGCTCTCTGTGAAATATATGAAACTGCCTGCGTTTGTACTGGATGCACACAAAAAATAAGCGCAGCTAAAAATGCTACATATTCCTCATGCTTAACCAATCCCAATTTCTTAACTTTCTCTGTGGACAAAATCATCAAAACAAACCACCATACCAGGCAGGAAACAATAATATGTATTGCCAAATTCGTTGCGTGATAGCCAAAAACATTAAGCTCGTGGAAGTGATAATTCAAAGCAAAAGTATACAAGCCGACAAACCTTGATGGCTGAGGCAATAATGCATTCCATATTTTGGATACTTTAGTAATATCCCTTATGGCAATATTGTTAACGACAAAAATAGAGTCATCAAACAAGAATGGCCCATTTAACGCATTGGAATAAATCCCAATACCAACCAAGCAAAGCAAAATAAAAAGTATTATTTTTAT
>JAHJCZ010000098.1 GCA_018812705.1 Candidatus Omnitrophota bacterium | reverse complement strand
TTTATTATTTTTGGTACCAACCGATTTAATACTATGCCAACAGGTTAAGAAATTTAACCGTTAAAATTCTACTCTTTTTCTAATGGTGAATCAACTACACTTTTCAACACTAATTTCGCTTCTAAGATCTTCTCTTTAACAAAAGGAGTATCTTTTGCGCCAGGCTTCAAATACAGATACATCTGATAATGTTTTAATGCTGTTTTTTGATCACCTAAGTATTCACCGCTAACAAATGCTAGATTATAATGCGAATCTGGATCATCCGGCATCAATGTAACAGCTTGATAGTATTCCCGAACAGCAATTTCATAATCGCCCTTTTGAAAATATATATTGCCCATGTTGTAATGTGCCCTAGCTGAATCTAATTTCAATCTTTCATCTTGCTCAGTAAATGAATCGATCTTTGAAAGAATATCAACTGTTTTAGATTCGCGATCAACGACATCTTCATTCTGCACAGAAGCTAAAAACAATACTTCATCTTGTTTATCCCAGGATGATTGAACTTTCAATTCTTGTTCTAATCTATCTGTTTTTCTTGAAATTTCTTTATTCTTATCAGTCATTCCAGATAGCTGGCTCTCTAAATTGCTAAGCTCTTTTGAATACTGCCTGTTAACATTTCTTGTCTTTTCTAGATCTTCAGCCAATTCTTGCTTAGTTTTTTTATGATCCATGTTCTCTTTTTTTAATTTTTGGACTTCAAACTCTAATTGATTTTTTTGATCTAACAATATCTGATTTTCTTCAATAACATTTTTCAAACTCTCGTTTACTTCAACAACTTGTTTCTCTTTAATAAAAGAATCACCATAATCATTTAGCGCGAGTTGCTTAGGCTCATCAGCGCTTGACTGAAAAGACAATAAAACAATAAAAGCAACAAGAATTAAACTTTCTAGAAATCCTTTTTTTGATTTTAAATATTTTTTTAACATAAGTTCAGGCCTCTTTGGTTTTATTTATTTCTCTTTATATATCAGCAAAGCTAATCTGTGCTATATGATTTAAACGGCTTTATCGTACCCTTGATCATTTCATAATCTTCATGATCCTTGATGATTCGCGGTGTAATAAAAATAACTATTTCTGTCTGCGTAAACTCGTCGGATGTTCTTCCGAACATTGGTCCGAACAAAGGAAGGTCCATTAAGACAGGAAAACCTTTTTTGGTATGAGATTTGTCATCTCTTTTTAAACCGCCCATAATAATGGTATTACCATCTTTTACCATAACAGTTGTTTCAACTTCAGTCTTATTAACTTGTGGAATTCCTCCACCTTCAGAATTAACTGTTGCGGTAACTGTAGAAATTTCCGGCCTCAATCTCATTGTTACAAAACCATCATCATTGATGATCGGTATAACGTTCAGTTTCAAACCAACATCAACAAATCTAACATCTTCACTCGTAATAGCGTTATCGCCGGTACCAGATGTTGTGGAAATGATATAAGGAACAGTATCGCCAATATGTATTTTTGCTTCTTCTTTGTTCGTTACAAGAAGTTGCGGATTTGATAATATTTTTGTATCGCTGACCTTTTCTAAGGCACGTATCGTCATCTCAAATGCATCAACTGAGAAATCACCAACTGCGATCTGTCCAAAATTCGTGTAAAGCTCATCACTGCCAGACATTCCAGCTGCATTCAGATATTTATTCTCAAAAGTGATCTTCTGCAAATTTTTATCATTTGCATCACGAAAATCTAGTTGCCAGTCAATACCTACATCATATTCAGGTTTCATAACAACCTGCATGATCTTAGCATCAACTAATACCTCTTTGGTTTGCGCATCTAATTTTGCTATTATACCTTTAACTTCATCCAATCTATCAGGAAAAACACGTACTATAATTTGATTTGATCTCATATCAGCCATGATCGATCCAACAGATTTTGCATCGATCCTTGCCCTAAGCTTATCAGCTACTTCATCAGCACTTGCATACTGAAGAGTATAAACGAAAGTCTCTAGAGGGACTTCTATCTCAACAAGGGCAGCCTTCATTGCCTTAATAGCTTCCACAGTGTCGATCATTACAACAGAGCCTGTATCCTCATCAATTATGATCTTGCCAACATTACTTTTAATATTGTCTAAGGTCGCTAAAACATAGCTCGGCTTTGAATATTTCAGCCTAACTATATGTACTTGAGTTTTATCGCTAAACCTCTTTCCATACATGGACTCATATTCAACTGCGCTCATGATCTGCACGATGTTACCTTCGATCTTATAAGCCAAATTATTTGAAATGATAACGATATCAAGAGCATTCTTGACGGTAACACTGTTAAGCAGCACTGTCGATCTTCCCTGGACCGACGGACTAATAACAACGTTAAACTCACCTTTGAGAGCAAGGAATTTAATAACATCAACGATGTTCATATCGCGAACATCTAACGTTATTGACCTTTCCATTCTATCAAAAATAGGCTCTTCGTATTGGTTTATAACTATTGGTTTTGGATTATCAGCAAATACGAAAGTCGCTGTAAAGCCTACAACAAGTATTAGAATGACCACAAAACCAAATGATAAGATTTGTTTTTTGAATTTACATTTGTGATTTATCATATTTTATCGTCGTCTCCTCATTTTCATAGCCTAAAACTGCACTATCGGCATAAATGGTTTTTACAATTATATCGCCTAACTTTTCACCTTTTTGTAAAAAGTAAGTAATCTTCTTTTCAGTATCTTCGATCATGACCGAAGCAGTATCAATTCTATCAAGCCAAGAAACTCCGACTAATCTAAGGCTTGCGGTAACTTCAGATATCTTGCGATTCTTTTCAGTGACAACGACAGCATTTGATTTCTTTTCTTCGTATGGAACAAAAATATTTCTTTTATTAACGCCTGCCAAATAGTAAGAAATAGATTGGGTTGGCTGTATTAGATCGCCATCTCCATAAGTCCTTTGGCCTGACGTTTGGCCAGCATCAAATTTAAATTTCTTATTTAAAAGACTTGTTCCAGCAGCGACTTCTGCCAAGAGAAAAAATAAAGACACAAAAATGCTGACGACAAGTATCTTATTCATTACAGTAACCATCGCCAGAACACTTCGCCTTTTAGCAACTTTTTGTTTTGATTGTGCAGGCAAAGAAGAATGACCGGCGGAAGCCTCGATCATCTTCAGCAATTTTTGTTCAGCAGTTTCTTTTGGATTAGCAATCATATATATAATTCTATATTGTCATTAGATAACTTCAAGATAAAAATTGTTTTTTTTGCTCATTTTTTTTTCACATCTACAGCACTTGGGCTCGTTAAATTTGTCGCCGAGCGCCACTGCTGTTCTTTCTCAATAACTTCTTTTACCAAAGCAGCATCAGCTATTTCTTGATTTTGCATAACAATTTCTTTCAGCACTTTATGGCATAACATATTTATTTTTCTTGGATATCCTTTTGTGTTGCTATATATTTCGCTTATAGCTTCATCCAAAAACAATTTTGCTTCACCCTTATAACCAGCCTTGCTGATCCTGAAATCTATCAACTCTTTTGTTTCAACAACATCTAAAGGATTCAAAGTAAATTTAAAACTTATCCTGTCCATAAAATTGCTCATATTAACGACTTTTGCATAAAGCTCTAATTGCCCAAGCAAGACTATCTGAATAAGCTTGTGATCATTAGTTTCAAAATTAAGCAGAATTCTCAAAGCCTCTAGGGTTGAATAATCGAGTTTTTGAGCTTCATCGATTATCAAAATTATGGTCCTGTCCTCATTTATAGTTTTTTTAATAAGGAATTTTTCAATAAAGTCCCTCAGCTCAATGATATCTAAATCTTTAACATCGACCCCTTTCGGAAGCTGAATATTAAAATTACGAACCAATGATACAAGAAACTGCCCCTCATTGCTAAAAGCCGGATCAAGTATCATATGAAATATCATATCGCCGCGCTTATTTAATTCATGGAGCAGTTTTCTCGAAAGAGTTGTTTTGCCTGTTCCAATATCACCAAAAATAACTGACAAACCTCTGCGCAAACGCAATTCTATTAATAAATTTGTAAGAGCCATCTCATGCTGTTTGGTAGGATAAAAAAAGCCGGGATCTGGGCTTGTGGCAAATGGTTCTTTTTCAAAACCAAGAACTGAGTAATACCCAACAGTGTTAT
>JAHJCZ010000097.1 GCA_018812705.1 Candidatus Omnitrophota bacterium | reverse complement strand
CTCTTCTCCGAAGAAAAACTATTGCAAACGTATTGTCATCCTTTTTGTTTTATGATATCTTATCTGAAACTAACGTATTTAACAAAGGATATCCAATGAACAATAAAAACATCCTTATTGGCGCTTTTATCTTAATTCTTTTATTCATTAACTTTGTTTTTAGGCCATTCCTTCACAAGAGAGAATCTTTTAGAATTGTTGAGAACGTTTTATCTCTTTGGGAAGAAGGCAATATTGCAGATTCATATTTCTATTGGGACAACCCCAAGAAGCTACCCCCAGTATCAATACTGATCTCTCATGAAATTATTAAAAAAGAATTCTATAAAAAAGATGGAAAAAAACGATCAAAAGTAACCGTTATGGCAAATTTTGGTAAAAACGAAAATTTACCCGAAGGTAAGTGGGTCTTTGAATTAAGCTATACCGATATTGGATGGAAAGTTGTAGAATTCTATACTATAAGATAAAAATCACATTTTTTATCAACAAGACTATCAAACAATAATTCTTGCATCAACAGCAAAACTTCCCTCATCATTTGAGATTAAAGGATTAATATCTATTTCCTTCACTAAAGGTGCTAATTTTTGCACTGAACATAACGTTTGAATTATGGATTCTTTATGTGCTTTCATGCCTCTAAAACCATTGAGAACTTTTTGGCCTTTAATTGAGCCAATTAAACGTTCTGCCTCGATCTTTCCAAAAGGAACAACTCTAAAAGAAACATCCTTCATTAGCTCGACAAAAACTCCTCCAAGCCCAAACATAACAACCGGTCCAAATTGAGGATCTACGCTCATTCCGATAATACACTCTATTCCCTTCGTCATCTGGATCATGTTAATTCCTAGAAGCTTTGCATTTGGAACTTTCTTTGGAATATTTATCATCATGCTGTTAAATTTAACTCTTAGCTCTTCCTCATCAGAAATATTCAAAGCAACTCCTCCGACATCCGTCTTATGCACTATGTCAAGTGATGCTATTTTTATAGCTAATGGATACATGCCCTCTGCCTTTTCTATAGCTTCTTCAACAGTTGTCGCAAATGCCCACTTAGGAGTAGGAACCCCACATTTCTCCATGATCTCTCTAGCTTCATGCTCAAGAAGCAAAGACCTTCCTTCTTTTTTGATTTTATCTATCATGTCAACAACTTCTTGAGGAGCTTTTTCCTCTTCAGGGACATCTTTAGGCCTATTGCAAATATCTTTCCAAGTATGCAGGATTTTTAAAGCAGAAACCGCCTGATCAACCGAGTCATAAGCTGGTATATTATTTTGACTCAAAAAATGAAGAGCGCTTCTTGATCTCTCTCCGCCGACAAATGCAGCAACAATAGGTTTGTTTCTTTCAACAGTCCTATACTCTTCAGCAACTGCTTTAGCAATATCTAAAGGATCCGTTACGGCTGTTTCACAATACAAAACAATGACACAATGGATCTTGTCTTCTTCGAGAGATATCTTAATTGCTTTTCTGTAGCCTTCAACACCTGCTCCTCCTGTAATATCAATAGGATTCTTTGTGCTGCCAAAATCAGGCATTGTTTTTCTAAATTTTTCTTCTGTCCATTCAACGTCTTCTAATAATTGAATTCCAGCTTCTTCACACGCATCAGTTGTAGATACACCTATTCCTCCACCGTTTGTGATCACAATTGTTTCTTCTCCTTGAGGAATAGGAAGAGCAAATGCTCTTGCCCAGCCAAAAGCATCCGTGAAAGAGTTTGCTCTTAGCGCGCCCATTTGCTTAAAAGCCGCATCAAAGATGCCATCGGCGCCAGCTAAAGATCCAGTATGAGAAGCTGCTGCTTTTGCTCCCCTTTGTGATCGTCCTACTTTTAAAATAATGACCGGCTTTTTAATTTCTGTATTTAAGAACTTGCGACCATCTTTAAGGCCTTCCATATAAATGAGAACAACATCAATATTCCCATCGCTGTTAAAATGCTCGATCAGATCTCTTTCATCAACATCTGCTTTATTTCCAAGGCTGACCAAAGAACCCAAACCAATGCTCTCCATAACTGTCCAACCCATTAAGGCTATAGCCAATGCACCGCTCTGGGAAACAAAAGCAATTTTTCCTGACAATATATCTTGAGGGCCAAAACTTGCATTCAATTTAAGAGGAGTATATAGAAAACCTAAAATGTTGGGCCCTATAAAAGCCATATTGTTTTCATCAGCTATTTTCTTGATCTTTTCTTCGTCTTCATGATTGCCCACTTCAGCAAATCCGGAGGTAATGATCGCAACGTTCTTTACTTTCTTTTTGGCGCATTCTTCCATAGTTGCAACAACAAAAGGAGCTGGGATAGTAATAACTGCTAGGTCAATATCGCCTGGAACATCTGAAACAGACTTATATGCTTTTTTCCCCAGGATCTCATCATCTTTTGGATTGATAGGATATATCTCTCCTTCAAAGCCTCCGGCAATAACATTGTTTAGTATCTGATATCCGATCTTGGAAGGATTTGCAGAGGCTCCGATAACAGCGACACTTTTTGTGTTAAAGAAACCTTCTAAATTTTTCGAGGACACAGCGTCATTCTTCATTATCTTTTCCTTTTGTAGTTCGCTATTTATAAAAATAAAAACTAGTCTATTCTAACAAATAAGGTTTTCCTTGCCAACTGTTAATAAATAATAGTCTGCAAAAATCCGATATTTTCCTCAAAAAAGGATGTATTTTATTCCTATCGCACAGAATAGCTGCTTCTTTTCAATATCTGGCTACCTTCACCGGACAATAGAAACTTCAGGAACGTTTGCCCGCCATCTTTTTTCTTTGAGCTATAAACTACAATAAACCTGCTAATAGTTTTTTTAGAATTGTTGTCGATCAACTCTAAATACTTTTTATCATAAAAGTCCCCAGACACAATATTTACAGCATACTCATGATCCACTTCATCCTCTATTAACAAGCGATAATGCGGATACTTTTTCTCAAATGTACTCTTTATGTTTAAAAAAGCTTTATCTGCTCTTTTTTCAAACAAAACCGTAATTATATCCTGTTGTTGCTTGACAAATTTGGTAACCTTATAAACATCCCCTCCTGTATAAAGGAGCATTGAAGTTAATCCTACCGCAAGAGCAGATGCGAACATTTTTATTATTTGTATCTTTGTTAGTTTCACAGTTTAATGCCCCTTTCCTTTTATCATTGATATTGAATGAGGTATCAACCCAGCAATAGCTTCTAAAGATTCTCTTGCTCCCTTTGGGCTTCCTGGTAGGTTCACAATAATTGTTTGGCCCTTAATACCCGCAACCCCTCTTGATAAATAAGCTTCCTTGGCCTTTTTAGCCCCTTCCGTTCGCATGCATTCTGGTAATCCAGGAATAACTTTTTCAACAACTTTTAAAGTAGCCTCTGGAGTATTATCTCTTGGTCCAAACCCCGTTCCTCCCACAGTCAGAATCAAGTCTAATTCATTGTCTTTTAATGCTGTGTTCAGCCTATCTATTATTTTTGCAATGTCATCTGATACAACTTCATAAAAAGACACTTCATACCCATCCTCTTTCAAAATAGAAACAACGCTCTTTCCGCTAGCATCGCTATCAATTGTCCTTGAATCACTAATTGTCAAAACCCCGACTTTAACAATATTTATGTTCCCTGTATTATGCAACATTTAATACCTCATATTCATTTTCTTCATCGGCAGAAAAATGTTCCACTTGATGTTTAATCTTTCTGGTGATATTAATTGATGCTTTAGGATAAATAACTCCTCCTTTAAAGACCCTGGCAAAAAATCCCTCTCTCGGCATAATGCAGTCGCCCGTTTTATAAAATATACTGCAGGGCGCAGGACATTCTTTTCCAATGCGCGAGATCTCTAAAAGAACCTCTCCGCCAATTTCAATTATGTCGTTAAGCATTAACTCAGAAACTAATATCCCTTTTGTTGTAATATTCTCCGCAAATACCCCTGGATACAAGGCAATAGCCTTTTCATTATCTATCATATTTTCTTTTAATTTATTTTTCTGTTTTTCAATGCTCTCTAAAGCCAAGAAGCTGATCTGCCTTGTCTCGTCATCAGGGGCAGAATGAGCATCGTTTTCTATTCCTATGTCCTTGAGCAAAACTGCTTTCTTGACTGGTTTTTTTATAGTCCCCTTTTTTTCGCTTATATTAACAGAGACGATCTCTCCAAAACCTACAACAATATTTTTTTGCCGATACAATCAGAATCTTTTGTAGACACCGTCTTTGCCTCCACTTTTCTCAAGTAACAACACTTTTTCTATACATATTTCCTTGTTGAACATTTTTAACATATCATAGACTGTAAGCGCTGCGATAGCTACAGCTATCATCGCTTCCATCTCTATGCCCGTTTTTGCTGTTGTCTTTGCTATCGATTCTATCCTAATGCCCTCTTTTTCAAAACAAAAAGATAAACCTACTTTATCAATTTCAATATTATGACACAAGGGTATCAGTTCTTCGGTTTTTTTGGCAGCCATTATCCCTGCAACCCTTGCAGTTTCAATAATATTTCCTTTTGGAGCCGCATTATTCCTTACCATATCAACAAGTTCGCTATCCATTCTTACAAAAGCACCAGCTTTTGCAACCCTCATCGTCTTGCTTTTTTCACTTATATCTATCATCCCTAAAGATTGATCATTCTTATCCATTGTCATCCTCCGACACTGCTCATTTCAATATGCTTATCAATAACTGCACTCTTTTTATTATGCTTATGTTTATCTAAAATAATATGTTTTAATAACTCTCTTATATTTTCATCCGAAGCACCGCTTCTGATCAGTTCTTTTACATTATATAAATATCCTGAAAACAGGCACGGCGCAATTCTACCTGCGCTATCCATTCTCAAACGATTACATGCACCGCAAAAATGTTTACTTAAATTGCTAATAAACCCAATCGTACCTTTTGCTTCTTTTAATTTAAAATATTCAGCCGGTCCATTTCCGACCACATTGCCTTCAGGAAACAGCTCTCCATATTTACTAACAATGGTTTCTTTTGCTTCTGAGCTCTTTAGTGATCCGGTTTGTTGAACACTTAAACGATTTGATGTCCTGAACAGTTCAATAAATCTGACATCTATCTTATGCTTAATTGTTAATTTTGCAAAATCAATTATCTCATCCTCATTGATGCCTTTAAGCAAGATCATATTTAACTTTAATGGAAAAAGGCCAACTTCAATCGATTTTTCTATTCCCTTCCACACATGTTCAAAGCAATCCTGGCCTGTGATCTGTTCAAATCTTTTAGGCCTTAAAGTATCCAAACTTATGTTAATCCTATCTAGACCATTCGCCTGCAATGCTTCGGCCATCTCGAAGAGAAAAACACCATTGGTCGTTAAAGAAACTTCTTCTATTCCGTCGATCTTTTTAAACAAACTAACTGCTGTACAAATATTTTCTTTTATTAACGGTTCTCCTCCCGTCAGCCTTAACTTGCTTATACCAAGATCTGCCAAGACTCTAACAACCCTTACTATTTCTTCTAATCGTAAAATATCGTTATTATCAAGATAATCTTTCTTCTCTAAAGGATTGCAATAAAAGCAATTCAGGTTACATTTGTCTGTCAGGGAAAGTCTCAAGTAATCTATTTTGGGCTTCATTTCCATGTAAAATATTTAACTCTCTGTCCTTCGTCAATCACTGAAACATTCTCTTCAACTTCCATAAAGCCATCAGCATCTGACAAAGTTTTGATATCCGCTGATTCATAATTCGTAGAAGGATGCAAATAACTAGCCATACCTTTCTTTTCTATTTTTACAAGAACAAAGTGCCTCCTTGTTGCATCTTTTTGAACAAAGGTTTTTCCCAGGATGCCTTCTTTAAACACCCTCGAATCATTATTGATACCAGACATTTTCAGCATAGCAGCTCTTGCATATATCAAATATGTTAAAAATCCAGAAATGGGATTTCCAGGTAATCCAAAAACAAGAGTTTTATCTTTTTTACCAAAATACAGAGGCCGTCCAGGTTTGATGCTTACCCGATGGAATATAACTTGAACTCCAAGATCTTTTAACACTTTCGGCACCAGGTCAAAATCACCTCTAGAAACGCCTCCTGAGATCAATAAAACATCGCTAGTTAACCCCTCTTCAAAAGACCTCTGCATTTCAATCTCTACATCTTTAACAACATCATAATGCTCGAGCTCAAAGCCATCCTCTTTAATCATTGCCTTTAACATAGGGCCATTAGTGTTAAAGATCTCGTTTGCACCTAAGGCACCCCCTAACGAAACGATCTCGCCGCCTGTGTTGATCAACGAGACCTTTGGTTTACTGCACACTGTGACTGTTTCTTTTCCAACTGATGCAATTGCAGCAATATTTGATACTGAGAGCACCGTGCCTTTTTTTACAACTATATCTCCGGCTTTAATATCTTGCGCCTTGCTACAAATATTGTCCCCTGGCTCTAGTTTTTTCAGTATCTCAACAAGACCCAGCTCCTTATCCTCTTTCGTGTCTTCAACCATAATGACACAATCAGCACCCTTAGCCAAAGAAGCCCCTGTCATTGTTTTAACACACTCGCCTTTATGCATTTCTCCCGAAAAGCATTCACCCGCCGAAACAAACCCAATATTTTTAATTTTATTGCCAATGGCCTGTGAATCTTCTGCTAATAAAGAATATCCATCTCTGATAGATTTATCAAACGGCGGCATATCTATTTTTGAAATAACATCCTCCTGCAGCAAATAACCAACAGCCTCTTCAGTCTTTACTTGTGAACAATGTAAAACTTCAGTATTTTGTCCAAGCAATTGTATGGATTCTTTAAAGCTTATCATTTTGTATTGAACTTTAATTTTTAGCGTAGATATATATATTATTTATACTATTCTTCTTTTTCTATTCTGCAATAAGAATATTCTCGCGCAATATGTCCTGTCTTTTACACATAAACAAGAAAGGGACACCATGATCTGTGTCCCTACAAGTAAGACGTCACTATTTTTTCATCAGATAAAACTGCATTTTGATCTGATCTATTTTTTTGCAATTTTTGCCCATGAATCTCGCAAGGTAACTGTTCTATTAAAAACAAGCTTCTCTTGATTTGATTGAGGATCGACACAAAAATACCCTAACCTTTCAAATTGGAATTTGCTGAATACTTCAGCTCCAATTAAGCTTGGCTCTACATAACAATTATCCAAAACTTCCAAAGAGCCTGGATTGATACTATCAAAAATACTTCCTTGACCTTTCACCGCTGACGGGTTCTCGTCTACAAATAATCTATCATAAAGATTAACTTGCGCTTTCTTTGCATGTTCAACAGAAACCCAATGAATAGTGCCTTTGACTTTTCTTCCATCAGGAGCATTCCCACCTTTGGTCGCGGGATCATACGTGCATATTAATTCAACGATCTCTCCTGTGCTCTCATCCTTTATAGCTTTTTCACACTTAATAAAATAAGCATACCTTAACCGCACTTCCCTTCCAGGAGCCAGCCTAAAGAACTGCTTGTGCGGCTCTTCTTGAAAATCATCTCGCTCTATATAAATCTCTCTAGAAAAAGGAACTTTTCTTGTGCCAGCCTCTGTATCTTCCGGATTGTTTATTGCCTCAAGATCCTCTGTTTCTCCTTCAGGGTAATTCTCTATAACTACTTTAAGCGGTCTTAATACACCCATAACTCTCAAAGCAGTCTTGTTTAGATCTTCCCTTAAACAATGCTCTAAAAGGGCAACATCAACTGTGCCTTCAACTTTTGCTACGCCAATTCTATCACAAAAATCCCTTATAGCCTCAGGAGTATACCCTCTTCTTCTTAATCCGGAAATTGTCGGCATTCTTGGGTCATCCCACCCAGAAACTATTTTCTTTTCTACCATTTCAAGCAATTTTCTTTTGCTCATAACAGCATAGCTCAAGTTCAATCTTGCAAATTCAATTTGCTGTGGATGATAAACATTTAACTCATCTAAAAACCAATCATACAATGGCCTGTGATTTTCAAACTCTAGCGTACATATTGAATGAGTGATACCTTCGAACGAATCAGATAAGCAATGCGCAAAATCATACATGGGATAAATACACCAATCTTTTCCTGTACGATGATGAGGCTCCTTGAGAATTCTATAAATTACAGGATCTCGCATGTTTATGTTCGGCGATGACATATCTATCTTTGCACGAAGGACACATGCCCCTTCTTCAAGCTCACCATTCTTCATCTTTTCAAAAAGCTCAAGATTCTCTTGAGGCGAACGATCCCTATAAGGACTGTCTTTCCCTGGAGCTGTCAACGTCCCTCTATATTCTCTAATTTCATCAGCATTTAAATTATCAACATATGCCTTATTTTTTTTGATCAGCTCAATGGCTGATTCAAAAAGATTTTGATAATAGTCTGAAGCATAAAAAAGCTTGTCCCCCCAATCAAAACCCAACCATCTAACGTCTTCCTTTATCGATTCAACATATTCCTCTTCTTCTTTTGTCGGATTTGTATCATCAAACCGCAAATGGCAAACACCGTTAGCATGTTCAAGGGCAATACCAAAATTTAAGCATATTGACTTAGCATGTCCAATATGCAGATAACCATTAGGCTCTGGAGGAAACCTCGTCACTACCCCATGCTTTATTTTGTCTGTATTAATATCCTGGGATATTTTTTGCCTAATAAAATCTAGAGATTGTTTTGTTTCTTTTTCATTCATAATACAAATAGTTTCTTTATTATCAGAAAGCCCTTAAAGGGCTTTCTGATAAAATCTGCCCCGTCTGGATTCGAACCAGAATAACAAGATCCAGAGACTTGCGTCTTACCATTGGACGACAGGGCAATTTATAAAATTGCCCACACCATTATCAGTGCGGGCAATGTTCGCTTTCAAACAAAAATGTCAAAAAGGATAGTTACCACAAATTCTCTTTCAGCCATGCATCTGTTTCGTAAAGTTCTCCATCTTGCGAACGTAAATTTTCAATATCTTTTTGCAAACCAGAAGTTGCGCCTATCAAGGTTTCACATCCCTGCAAAGTGAGCATTAACAAAAAAGCAACAACAATCATTAGCATATATCTCATAAAACCTCCTTGAAAATCTATTTAAAAACCCCAGTTAGCCTTTTTACTGTTTTTTCTTTTCCTAAGACCACCATAGTTTCAAACAGCCCTGGCCCAATATCACTACCGGTTAAAGCAACCCTAATAGGATGAACAAGATCAGCTGCGCTTAGACCAAGTTCATCTGTAACCGCTCTAAAAACTTGTTCTACATTTTTAAGATCAAAAGGCTCGACCATACCAAGCCTTTCACCTAGCAAACAAAACTCTTTCTTTCTATCAATAGAAAAATATTTTTGAAAAAGTTCATCTTCTATCGCAATATCATCAACGAAAACAAAACCCGCTCTATCAATAAAATCCAACAACGTGGGCAACCTTGCTTTGTATAATCTTACAACACTTTTTAGATTTTGACTATTGAAATCACTATTAATAAAATTCTTTTCTATCAAAAACGGGGCTATCAACTCAACCAGTTTTTCATCTTCCATCTGCTTAATGTATTGCCCATTCAGCCACCGAAGCTTATCCATTGAAAACACTGCTGCCGCTTTATTAACTTTTTTAATAGAAAACATCTTGATCGCATTTGTAATGCTTATCTTTTCTTGATCGTTTCCAGGAGACCATCCCAAAAGCAAAAGGTAATTTATCAAGGCCTCTGCAATAAATCCATTCGCCTTATAATCGCTGACCGCCACTGCTCCCGTTCTTTTGGAAAGCCTACCTCCATCTTCACCCATAATAAGAGGCAAATGTGCGAACTTTGGAGGATTAAAACCCAAAGCTTCATACATAACTATCTGCTTTGGTGTATTTGAAATATGATCTTCACCTCTGATCACATGCGATATTTCCATTAAAGCATCATCTATCACGCAACAAAAACTATAAGAAGGTGAACCATCTGCCTTTATTAATACTTCATCTTTTAAAACCGGCTCTCCTTTTTCATCAAGCGCTGTTGAACCATCTTCGTTGCGGACCATAAAATTAGCCGTATCAAAATTGATCTCCCCTCTGATCAAGTCATATATCTTCACTTCTTGCTTTGGCATTTTTAGGATTATGGCACCGGCACTCTCATATGCCTTGCCTTCTTTCAAAAGCTTTTGCGCGTATTCTTTATAAATATCAAATCTTTCACTTTGAAAGTAAAGCTCATCCCACTCTAACCCCAACCATTTCATGCTAGCTAAAATCTCGTCGACAAACTCCTTTGAGGATCTCTGCAGATCTGTATCCTCTATTCGCAAAACAAACTTTCCTTTTTGCGATTTAGCGTACATCCAATTAAACAGTGCTGTGCGAGCACTGCCAATATGTAAATACCCTGTTGGGCTTGGGGCAAATCTTACTTTTATCATTTTACTTCCCTTAAGCTTTTATATTTTATATAAAGTTACAACTGATCATTTAATCGACAGCCCCTGAAGACAATTTATACGCTTTTGATTAAATACGCAGACTTTCTCTGGAAGAACTTAATTAAAGAGGTGAGTTTTTCTCTTGATTTATTCTGACCAAACGCTCAACAATTTCTTCTAATCGCTTTTTTTCAGCTTTATCAATATCTTCAAACTCTACTCCAATATCATAGAACAGAGGTTTTTTCTCTTCATCGCTTTTACGCTGGACATTCCACACAATTTTACCTTTACACTTTATATGGTCTCCCAAATCCAATAGATCTAATTCAAGCTCTATTTCCGAGAACATCTTTATATCTTTTTTTAAGATAAGACAAACGCCTCCAACTCCAATATTCTCAGTATGTGTCAACAAAACATCTTCAGCTTCTGCGGATCCTCTTATTACAACTAAACAAGGATAGTTTACACGAGGAAATTTACGTCTGTTTAATCCGTCCCATCTTCCCATCAAAAAACTCCTTTAGTTATTAAAGCTTCTTTTTATAATTATTTTTACTATACCACAAAAAACTTTTTAAAATACAGGAAATTTTATATTTTCACAAACTCTACCCTTTTTTAAGATCTCTTTGGATCCGCACAATATTCTTGGCCAAACCAGTTGATTCATCAATGTTAATAACAACGCCGCATAATTTCACATCATTTTCTGCAACTTGAAATTTTATTGGCATGCATTTTATAAATCGCTCAATAATTCTTTCTTTATCCTGTCCAATAACAGAGTCATATGGGCCAACCATACCTAAATCTGTAATATATGCAGTCCCCTTGGAAAGAATAGTTTCATCAGCTGTTTGTATATGCGTATGTGTTCCTACGACCGCCGAAACACTTCCGTTAACAAAATGGCCCATCGCAACTTTCTCACTTGTTGCTTCAGCATGAAGATCTACAACAATAATATCTGTTTCTTTCTTTATTTCGGTAACCAAGGCCTCTACTGTACGAAACGGACAGTTCAAGCTGTATCTCATAAAAACCCGACCAAGAACATTGATTATCCCAACCTTTTGCCCTGAAGCGGTTTTAACGATACACCACCCTTTGCCTGGAACATCATCGGGAAAATTCGCAGGACGGATAACCTTGTCCGAATCTTTTAAATACTCCTCTAATTCTTTTTGATCCCAAACATGGTCTCCAAGAGAAATAACATCACATCCCATATTAAAGAGCTGCTTAGCTATTCTGGAAGTTAACCCTGAGCCTCCCGCTGCATTTTCAGCATTAGCGAGAACAAGATCTATAGAATGCTCTTCTTTTAAAGCAGGCAGTAATTCTTCAACAGCTTGCCTTCCAGGCTTACCAACAATATCTCCAAGGCATAATATATTCATAATGTATTTTAATATTATCTAAAAACAAAGCCTTTAAAAGCCTATTTAGCGTATTCAACTGCTCTTTTTTCCCTTAAAACAATAACTTTTATCTGTCCTGGATACTCCATTTCTTCTTCGATTTTTTTACGTATGTCTCTGGCAAGAACCAAAGATTCATCATCATTGATCTTGTCTGGATCAACCATGATTCGAATTTCTCTTCCTGCCTGCAAAGCAAACGTTTTGCTAACGCCTTTAAAGGAGTTTGCTATCTTTTCTAAGTTCTCTAATCGTTTAACGTATGTCTCAAGGGTCTCTGCTCTTGCCCCTGGGCGTGCAGCACTAATGGCATCTGCGGCACAAACCAAAATGCCATAAACATTCTTTGTTTCAACTTCTTCATGATGTGATTCAATCGCGCTAGCCACATCTTCCTGCTCTCCAAACTTGCGAGCTAATGTCCCGCCAACAATAGCATGTGTGCCCTCCATAACCTCTTGGTTGACAACTTTCCCAATATCATGAAGCAATCCAGCTCTTATTGCTATCTTTGTATCTAATCCCATTTGAGCAGCCATTGCTCCCATTAAGATCGCAACTTCTCTAGTATGTTGCAATCCGTTTTGCCCATAACTAGTTCTATATTTCAACTTACCAACTAATTTCAATAATTCCGGATGCATTCCATGTACAGACAAATCGAAGGCTATCTTTTCACCTTCTTCTTTAACCGTATTATCCATTTCCTTTTTAGCTTTTTCTACAACTTCTTCAATACGTCCTGGGTGAATCCTTCCATCTGTAATTAAACTTTCTAAAGCAATCCTGGCGATCTCTCTTCTATACATATCAAATCCTGAGATCGTTACAGCTTCAGGGGTGTCATCAATAATAACATCTACTCCTGCAGCCGCTTCTAAAGCTCTAATATTTCTTCCTTCTCGACCAATGATCCTACCCTTCATTTCATCACTTGGCAGCATAACAACTGTTACCGTAGATGCAGAAGTATGGTCTGATGCACATCTTTGTATCGCTGTTGAGACTATTTGTCTTGCTTTCTTATCACAAGTTTCTTTGATCTCTTCTTCTGATTTACGTATTCTCGTTGCTTTTTCATGTACTATTTCTTCATCCAAGCGTGCTAAAAGCAGTTTTTTCGCCTCTTCTTCAGTCATTGAAGAAATTTTCTGCAAGCGCTGCTTTTCTTCTTCTATCATTTTGACCAGCTCTAAATTCTTGCCCTGCACATCTTTTTCATTCTTATGTAACTCTTCTACCCTCGCAGTTATATCTTTTTCCTTCTTTTCCAAAAGATCCACTCTTTTGTCTAAATTTTCTTCTTTCTGAATAAGCCTTTTTTCTACAGTTGCAATTTCTTCTCTTCTGTCCTTTGTTTCTTTATCAAAATCCTGCCTTAATTTGATAACCAAATCTTTACTATGCAGTTCAATTTCCTTTTTTTGGCTATCTACCTCATTTTTTGCTGATTCCAGCAATCTCCTTGCTTTTTCTTCAGTTTTTCTTAACTTTTTTCCTGCAAAAAACCATCTTAAAAAATAACCTGCAAAAAAAAGGACAACAGCAAATACTGAAAGAACTGCTCCTTGCGGATACATGTTTTTATCTCCAAACATTCTATTTTCTCCTCTCTAAGAACTAAAACAATAGTTGTTAGTTGTTTCTATCACTCCATTATCGAATGCAACAATATGCATTGCTCTTTTGTTTTAAAGTTTTAATAGAAGGATTGTATCTTAAAACGATCTAGCTATATATCGGTTAGAACATGATCAACTGGCACATCATGTTTATCTATGGGTAAGTTATCAACTATTTGAAAATCAAAAGCAAGGCCAACTGTAGGAATGTTTGCAGGTCTATCTTTTAAAAAACGATCATAGTATCCCCCTCCTCTGCCAAGACGATTTTTCTTTTTGTCAAAGGCAACCCCGGGAACAATGATCATATCTATATCTTTGAAAGATAGAACTTTAGATTCTTTTGTTTGTTTAATACCATAAGGACCATCTTCTAAATCTGCATTTAAATCCCCTGCCAATGTCGGATACATTATATTCTTTTCTTGTATGACTTTTGGCAGACCAATTCTTTTTCCTAGTTTTTGTGCTCTTTTAATCATTTCAAATGTTTCTACTTCCCCTGAAAATGCTGAATAAAACAAAACCGTTACTGCATTTTGGAACTCTTGCATTTTAAAAAGCCTGTTAAGAATTACCAAGCTTTTAGCTGATCGCTTTTCCTCCTCCTGATTTCTTAAAAGCGTTATTATCCTTTCCCTAATAATCTGTTTTTGTCTAAACACTAAACTTCTTTCAGCCTCTAAAAACCACTTTAATACTATTAAATATTATATTTTCTTAATTTGTCCTGTAACTCTCAAATATGCTAAAATTGAGCTATCTATTTGAGTCTTTATATTATCACCTTTTCTTCAAAGATACAACCGCAATTTTAAATGCTATACTAGCCTTATAAATCATTTATTTTCATTGTCTTACGTTTCATGAGAGTCTTTCATTTTTTCCATTCTTTCCTTCATTTTTCTCTCATAACCAAGTTCTCCAGGATTATAATATTTTGCGTTTATAGGCATATATTCTTGCTCAATATAATGGCTTTTATAATCATGTGCATATTTATAGCCTTTTTGGCGCCCAAGACTTTTGGCGCCAGAATATGAAGCATCTTTTAAATGAACAGGCACTTCTTGAATTTTTTTATTCTTTACATCCTCCAAAGCATTATTAATTGCCATATACGCAGCATTTGATTTTGGAGCACACGCCACATAAATAGCAGCTTGAGCTAGAGGAATTCTCGCCTCCGGCAGACCAATAAATTCTGATACCTGAAATGCTGCATTAGCTAAAACCAATGCTTGCGGATCCGCATTGCCAACATCCTCAGCCGCGCAAATACATATCCTTCTGGCAATAAATCTCGGATCTTCCCCTGCATATATCATTTTTGCCATCCAATAAATTGCTGCGTCAGGATCAGACCCTCTCATTGATTTAATAAAGGCTGATGCTGTATCATAATGAGCATCGCCATCCTTATCATAAACCACTTGCTTTCTTTGAATTGATTCCTGTGCAATGTTTAAGTCAAAATATATTTTACCGTCTTTGGATTTTGGTGTTGTTGAACATCCAATCTCTAAAGCATTTAAAGCTCTTCTGGCATCTCCATCGCAAACCTCTGCAAGAAAAACAAGGGCTGACTGTTTTGCTTTTATAGGCAGTTTTCCCAGGCCTCTTTCTTTATCCTTTAAAGCTCTTTTTAAAATTTGCATAAGATCTTCTTTTGACAAAGAATTAAGCTCAAAAACCATAGACCTTGACAACAAAGGGCTGGTTAAAGAGAAAAAGGGATTTAAAACCGTTGCTCCAATAAGAATTAAACACCCTGTTTCAACATCCGGCATTAAAACATCTTGCTGAGCTTTGTTAAACCTATGAATCTCATCTATAAAAAGGATTGTTTTTTGACCTGATGTGCTAATACGATGCAGGCTTCCCTTTATTATTCTTCTGAGGTCATCAACATTGGAAGAAACTGCATTGATTCTTTCAAAACATGCTTTTGTTTTCTGGCTAATGCACTGAGCCAATGTAGTTTTACCTGTTCCGGGAGGGCCATACAAGATCAGAGAATTTATTTTATCTGCTTCGATCGCTCGAAACAGCAGTTTGCCTTCTCCAAGAATGTGCTTTTGTCCTACATATTCATCTAATGAACGTGGCCGCATTCTCACGCTTAAAGGTGAATTTTCAAAAACCCTTTCTTTTAAAGGCTCATCAAAAAGCTCCATTGGATTCTTCTCTTCGCTGTTCATTAAAAAACTATGCCTTCATATAAAAAAATCCCCACCATGCCGTCGGACAAGAGAATAGGTGAACCTTTTCACCAAGTGGGAACCTCTCCGAAGTGTCCTCAGACAACCCGGAAGTTTAGCGTCCCTTTATAGAGTGTTGGTTCTCTATAAACGTCCTAACGAACACAGCAGGGATTACTGGCTTATGATAACACCATATCAAGAAACATTCTATCTTTAAAATATTAATGGCTTCTATCTTCGAATTGCGCCCAATTTATCTATCAAAGACTGGCAGATCCTTTCATGCACTTCGGTTACTGCCTCTTCAGTAAGAGTTCCCTTATTTGATTGGTATTTACAAGAGCAAACTATTCCTTTATATTCTGTCCCGGGAAGATTTTCGCCCAAATATTCTTCTATTAAATTAAAATTATTCATAATATCATTGCTGTCGCTGAAAACAATATTCATTATTTCATCAAAGGTTGTTTCTTTTTTAATTGCCAAGCTTATGTCTCTGGTCACGAGAGGATATTCAATAATAGGAGAATAGTGCTTCTTGCTAAAAGAATATGAATAAACACTTTCAAGGTCAACCTCTGCAAAAATAACACTTGCCCCTTTAATATCCCAGGAATCAAGCACCTCTCCACATATTTGCCCCACAGAACCAATCCTTTTTCCTTTCAACAATATTTGAGCACTTACTTCTTCTTCAAAAAATGACACCTCACTTATCTTATAAGACACATCGCTATCTTTTATATCGATCCCACTCAAAACTTTTCCAACAATACCTTTTATGTCGATAAAATCTACATTGTTCTGTTTTAGCTTTCGCCAATCTCTTAAAGCAACTCCTGTCATAATGACCGCAAGCGTCTCTTTCTCACCCTTTTTTGTATATATTTTGCCTACCTCAAAGAAGCTTAGGTCTTTCTGTCCCCTGTTCATATTGAACTGCACTCTCGATAACATGCTTGGCAGCAAAGAGGGTCTCATCATTTCTTGATCTTGTGACAAAGGATTCAATATCTTTAACTTTTCTATATCGCTTAGTTTTGAATCATTCAAATGCTTCTGATTGATCATAGTGTAGGTAACTGTTTCGCTGCAGCCTTGAGATATTAATATTTGCTTAACTTTCTTTCTTAGTTTGATCTCTTTACTTTCAGCAATGCTTGAAACTTTTATGCTCGGCATAGATAGCGGAAGATTATCATAGCCAATTATCCTTGCAACTTCTTCAATAATATCAACTTCTTGAACTATGTCGCTCCTAAAAGATGGCGGCACGATCGTAAAGATCTTCTTTTTGTCAACCTTGACATTAAAACCTAATTTATCAAAAATATTCTTAATTTCTGCAACTGAAGTTTCTGTCCCTAAAAAACTATCTATCGTTTCTTTTTCAATAACAATTTCTTTTTCCTCTGCCTTCCTATCCGAAACTTTAACATCCGAGCTCTTTACGATCTTCCCTCCTGCTTCCTTAAGGATCAAAGACAAAGCCCTGTTTGAACATTTCTCTACAGTAGGATAATCAACTCCTCTTTCAAATCGATAAGAAGAATCGCTCGAAAGCCCCAATTTTCTTGAGGCTTTTCTAATAAGTATCGGGTCGAAATATGCGCTTTCCAAAAGAATCTTTTTTGTTGCAGAAGTTACTTCTGTCACCTTGCCTCCCATGATCCCTGCAATAGCGACAGGCTTTTCTTCATCTGCTATAACAAGAATTGACGTATCTAAGACTCTTTCAACATCATCAATGGTAACTATCTTCTCCCCCTCTTTTGCCCTGCGGACAAATATCTTTCCTCCGGCAAGTTTATCATAATCAAAAGCGTGTAAGGGTTGTCCCGTCTCTAACAAACAAAAATTAGTTATATCAACAATGTTGTTGATGGCTCGTAAGCCTAAAGAATTTATTCTTTTCAACATTTCTTTTGGTGCTTGTTTTATTGAAATATTTTCAATCACTGTCCCAATATAACGAAGACATCCTTTTTTATCTTCTATCTTAATTTCGCACTTGGCATCAGCTTTTGATATTTTTCCTATTTTAGGAAGAATCAGGTCTTTGTTTAAAACTGCCGAGATCTCTCTGGCTATGCCTATCATATTTAAACAATCTGGTCTATTCGGAGTGATCTCTATTGTAAAAACCGTATCATCACCAACTGACGAAATATCTTCCACTTCAAGGCCTGCCATAGTTAACCTATCGGCCAGGCTGCCCGGGGGGATTTGAACCTCCACATAATCTTTGATCCATCTTAGACTTATTTTCATAATTAAAACTGCTCCAAAAATCTTTTGTCGTTTTCATAAAAAAGACGAATATCCCTAATGCCATATCTTAGCATTGCGATTCGCTCTACACCCAAACCGAACGCTAAGCCTGTATATTTCCCTTTTGGATATCCGACTGCTTTAAAAACTTGTGGATGAACCATTCCGCAACCCATAATTTCAAGCCAGTCTTTCTTGCCTTGTTCCCATGAAATATCAATTTCTGCGGACGGCTCAGTGAACGGAAAAAAATGCGGGCGAAATCTCATTTTAATTTTATCCCCAAAAAAACGCTTGCAAAAAGTTGTAAGCAATCCTTTTAAGTGAGAGAATTTTACGTCTTTATCAACAAGCAATCCTTCTATCTGGTGAAACATAAAAGAATGGCTCGCATCAACAGCATCCGGACGGTAAACCTTTCCCGGAACAACAACCGCTAAAGGAGGCTTATTTGCTTTCATAACACGGATCTGCACCGGAGATGTTTGACTTCTAAGCAGGAGCTTTTTGTCTTTATCATCTGGATCAGATTTATCGACGTAAAAGGTGTCAAACCCGTCCCTTGATGGATGATTACTTGGAATATTTAGCGCATCAAAATTATTGAACTCTGTTTCTATTTCAGGGCCTTCTTGTACGATAAATCCAAGCTTTTCAAACAAGCCACAAATCTCTTCCATTGTTTGAGTTAGCAAATGAGAATGCCCTATATCGCTAGCAACTCCTGGGAGAGTAACATCTATATTGCTCTTCGACGCCTGCTTAATGCTATCCTTAACGCTTTGCTTTTTTTCTTCAATAAGACCTGATATAAAATTCTTTAATTCGTTGACATTCTTTCCTAAAAGAGGTTTTTCTTCTTTTGACGCTGTTGCCAAAGAAGAATAGACCTGTGGAATAAGACCTTTTTTTCCTAAATATTTTATTCGAAAAGACTCTAAAGACGTTTGGTCGCTTATGGAAATTGCTTCCTTTTGCGCTTCCTGTCTAATTGATTGAAAATCCCACTCCATATTTTGTCTCGCAAAGATTGTTATTAATTGTTTTTTTTAAAAACGAGAGCTATTATATCATCGTTTATTGTTTTTGAAACCGATATTTTTTATGACCTTTAAAACATCCTTACTTTTTCCAGGTTGAGGGAATAAATAAGACTAAAATGGAATAAAGCTCCAGCCTGCCTGCTAACATTAAGAATGACAAAAACCATTTACCAGGAAGAGAGATCCAAGCATAATTGCTATCCGCACCAACTTTCCCTAATCCAGGACCAATATTGCTAAGACAGGCGATTGACGCTGAAAAAGCTGTTACCAGATCACATCGTTCTGTTATGGTCATAACAACTGTCCCAGAAAAAAACAACAGAATATATATTACAAAATATGATAGAACAGATGTTACTATCCTGTCGGCCTGTGGGGCCTTATTGAACCGAACGGGCAAAACTGCATTTGGGAACAATGCCTGCATGATAGACCTTAAAGCAATTTTTAAAGACAAGAAAAACCTTATTATCTTCATTCCTCCACCGGTAGACCCGCCACATCCACCAATAAACATTAAAACGATCAAAATAAATCTTAATGCTTGAGGCCAAAGATCAAAATTTGCTGTTACATAACCTGTCGTCGTGATTATTGAAACGGTTTGAAATGATGCCTCGAGTAAAGGGCTACTTCCAATTGAATGAATATGCAGGACCGCTGTAAAAATAAAAATACAGGCAATAACAAGAACCAGATACCACCTAAACTCTTCGTTTCTAAAATATCCACCTATCTTTCCTCTAAGCGCCTGATAATGAAGCATAAAATTTACGCCTGCTAAAAACATGAAGAACGTAATTACCCACTGAATATATGGCCCATACGCTCCAATACTAGCATTCTTTGTTGAAAAGCCTCCCGTCGCCATTGTTCCAAAAGTATGGCAAAGGGCATCAAAGAACGGCATTTTCCCTAACATAAGCAAAATAATTTCCGCGACAGAAAGAAGAACATAGACGGTCCAAAGCATCTTTGCCGTTTCCTTTATTCTTGGTTCTACCCTTTCAACCGTTATTCCAGGAGACTCCGCTTTAAAAAGCTGAAAAGCATTTTTAGAAACCGCAGGCAACAGCGCTAAATAAAGAACAATGATACCCATCCCTCCAAGCCAGTGAGTAAGGCTTCTCCAAAATAAAATTCCTCTTGGCAAAGATTCAACATCAGTAAAGATCGTAGCTCCTGTTGTAGTAAATCCGCTAACTATTTCAAAAAACGCATCTGTATAACTGCCGACAACGTGGCTCAAATAAAGAGGGAGCGCTCCGAACACAGACAAACAAACCCAAGATAGACCTACTATCGCTAAACCATCTTTCGCGTTTAACTTTTCATAATCCTCTGTGTCCATCCTAACATTCCAGAAAACAAGACATGAAACAAAGAGCCCCAACAATATGGTCACAATAAATGACATTGTTTCTCTGCTGTGAGGATCATCAGCAATTGACCACAAAAGAGGAACTGTCATGATCATGCATACGATCATTTGTACTCTAGAAACAATGTTCAGAACAAATTTCTTGTGCATTAAAAACCTTTAGAAACCCTTTTTTTGAATAAAAAACGATTGGACTTTCTTAACTTCTGTTTCCTTACAAAAGACAACAACTTTATCCCCTTCTTGAATTTGAGTGTCTCCTTTTGCAAGAAAAGCTTTTGAATCTCTGAAGACGGCTCCAATAATAGAGTTCTTGGGAAAGGCAGCATCTTTTACAGGGACTTTTGTTATTGGCGAATTTTTTTCGACAATAAACTCCAAGGCTTCCGCCTTACAATCAAGCAATTTAGTAATTGAGCTAATAGTTTTCCCTCTTACATAGCTTAAAATTTGCTCAACAGCCAAAAGATGAGGGTTAACAATAACATTAATGTCTAGGGCATCAACGATTGACATGTAGTCGGGATGTTGCGTCATAATAACTGTGGTCTTTGCTCCTCTTTTTTTAGCTAGAACCGCGCTGATCAAATTTGAATTATCGTTATCTGTCGCCCCTACAAAAACGTCCGCAGCTTCAATTCCACATTCTGTCAAAATATCTTTGTCCGATGCTGAACCATTGATCACCCTTGTAAATTCCAATTTTTCAGCAACGTTCTCTGCTCGCTTAGGATCCTCTTCTAAAAGAATTACATCTCTTATAGTTTTTGATAATTCTTGAGCAACATGCACGCCCGTATCTGTTGCACCATATATAATAACTTTTTCGGGTTTTTTCGCTGTCGGATCAACAAAAGATAAAAATTCTCCAAGGGATTCTCTTGGGAGAAGCACATATATCCTGTCCTTTGGATTGAGAACTGTTTCACCGGTGGGGATAAAAGCTTCTTTTTCTCGACTAATAGCTACAACAAGAAAGGGCCATGGAAAATCATCATCGTTAAAGTCGCTGATTTTTGATCCTGCCAAAGGAGACTTTGCAGGTAGGTCAAAACCGCGAAGAAGAATGCTTCCTTCAGCAAAATCACCAACTTCTCTTGTGCCAGGAGAACATATTGCTTTTACAATAGCATGTGCAGCGACCTCTTCAGGATTAATAATTTCATCAATGTTAAAATGCTCAAAACCTGATGCCCCTAACTCTCTGCTTAAAGCTGTATTTCTTACTCGCGCAACTTGTCTTTTCGCCCCAAAGAAATCTGCTAAAGAGCAAACTATCATGTTCGTTTCGTCTGAATGCGTAACAGCTATGACCAGATCAGCGCTTTGAACTTGAACTTTTCTCAGCGTATCTGGATCAGCTCCGCTTCCAAAAACCACTTTTGCATCAAGCTTTTCATCTACTTTTCTGGCTATATCCTCATTAGCTTCTATTATGTAGACTTCATGGTTCTCTTTCACGAGAGATTTTGCTAGGTTTAACCCAATTCTTCCCGCTCCAATAATTATTATTCTCATAACTTTGGACCCTTTAAAGTTTAGGCCCTGCTAATCAGGGCCTAAAAATTTACTAATCGTTAAACTGCTTTTTATTTTTTAGCATTGAACTAGTTTTAGCAATTTTTTAAACGCTCCTGGAGAACTAACTGCTAATTCTGCTAATATTTTACGATTGATCTCTATCTTTGCTTTTTTCAATCCATTCATAAAACGGCTATATGTAATACCAGCTTCTTTGCAAGCAGCATTAATGCGAATAATCCAAAGACTTTTAAAATCTCTCTGTCTTACTTTGCGATCTCTGTATTCATACACCATGCCCTTAATAATGGATCTTTTTGCTTGCTTAAATCTCTTGCTTCTGTGCCCAAACTGACCCTTAGCTTGTTTTAGAACTTTCTTTTTTCTCTTTTGTGCCGCAACGACACCTCTAACTCTAACCATATGGCAACAACCTCCTTATTTTCTTTACATCTGCGTCAGAGACATAGCTGCTTTTACGTAAATTACGTTTTCTTTTTCTAGTCATTTTTCCTAGAACATGGCCCCTGTTTGCACTACGCTTTTTTAATTTTCCAGATTTTGTAATCTTAAACCGTTTTGCAGCTGACCGGTTGGTTTTCAACTTTGGCATTTCTTTTCCTTTCTCAACTTCTCATTTATTCAAAAATAACAAGAACATCCTTGTCTTGTAATGTAATATTGTATAACAATTTTAATTCAATTTAACTTTTCTCAGAATGCGGATTCAAAACAACATACATCGTTTTGCCTTCCATAGAAGGAGAAGTTTCCGGAACCCCGAACTCTTTCATATCAACTACCATTCTGTCAATAATATCTTTTCCTAAATCCCTGTGCATCATTTCTCGTCCACGAAACATCATATTTATCTTAACTTTATCTTTCTTGCCTAAGAACCCGATCGCCTGCTTTAATTTTATCTGATAATCGCTTTCTCCAATATGTGGCTTTAATCTGATCTGTTTTAAATGCGTAACGTGCTGGTTCTTCTTGACCTTTCTCTCTTTTTTCTCTTGATCATATTTGTACTTACTGTAATCCATTATTCTACAAACAGGAGGCTTTGCTGTTGGAGCAATTTCAACTAAATCTAATTCATGTTCTTTTGCCAGATCTACCGCTCTTTTAATTACTACTACTCCTAGCTGCTCTCCATCAGGACCGATAACTCTAACTTCTGAAGCCCTGATTCGTTCATTTATTCGTATAAATTTTTGAATAATTACACCTCCTCGATTAATTTTTTTCTTTAATTCTAACTAATACCTGCTCAAGAAATTCTTCTTGTGTGACTGTTCCTGTCTCTCCTTGACCATATTGCCTTACAGACAATATCTTGTCTGCCACTTCTTTGTCTCCAACAATAATCAAATAAGGGGTCTTTTTAACAGTTCCTTCCCTTATTTTCTTGTTCAAGCTTTCATTTCTTTCATCAATTATAACTCGTAAACCCGCATTCTGTAAGTATTCTTTTATTTTTATAGCAAACTCTTTGTGCTGTTCCGCTATCGGAATTATAACAACTTGCTTAGGCGCAAGCCAAACAGGAAAGGCCCCTCCATAGTGCTCGATCAATGTTCCAAAAAATCTCTCAACGCTGCCAAAAACAGCACGATGTAGCATAACAGGTCGAAGATACTGTCCTTCAGGTCCCATATAAGTCAAATCAAACCTCTCGGGCAAAGAAAAATCACATTGTATCGTCGCGCATTGCCATGAGCGCCCAATTGCATCCTTCAGCTTAATATCTATCTTGGGCCCGTAAAAAGCTCCATCTCCTTCATTAATTTGATACTCTATCCCTTTTTCCTTTAAAGACATTTCAAGGGCATCGGTCGCATTTATCCAATCATCATCCTGGCCAATGTATTTTTCCGGCTTTGTGCTTACTTCTATTTCCCACTTGTCAAAACCAAAATCTTTCATTGTTTCAAAAACAAACTCGATAACGCTCTTAATCTCTTCTTTTAATTGACCTGGCGTACAAAATATATGCGCATCATCTTGCGTAAATCCTCTAACGCGTAAAAGGCCATGCAACACTCCTGCCTTTTCTTGACGATATACTGTTCCAAGCTCAAAATATCTAATAGGAAGATCCCTATAAGAACGAATCTTAGATTTATAAATTAACATGTGTCCCGGGCAATTCATCGGTTTAACAGCATACTCTTCTTCATCAACCTGAAAATAATACATGTTCTCTCTATAAAAATCTGAATGGCCACTCTGATCCCAAAGCTTTCCTTTTAGGATATTTGGTGTTGTTATCAGTTCATATCCACTTTTTAAATGCTTCTCTTTAGAGTAATCTTCGATTATCTTTTTTAGCATCGCTCCATTAGGATGGTAAAAAACCAATCCTGCGCCTGCTTCATCATGATAAATATGAAAAAGCTCCAGCTGTGTTCCCAGTTTTCTATGATCTCTTTTTTCTGCTTCCTCTAACAGAGAAAGATGCGCTTTTAATTCTTCATCTGTAAAAAAACATGTTCCATAAATACGTTGTAGCATAGGGCGAGACACATCTCCTCTCCAATATGCTCCAGCAACAGAAAGCAGCTTAAAAGCTTGTATCTGGGAAGTGTTTTCTACATGAGGGCCCTTACAAAGATCAACAAAGTCCTCACCTGTTGTATAAAGAGAAACTTCCACCTCTTGGGGAAGATCTCTTATCAATTCTACTTTATAAGTCTCATTTTGTTTTTCAAAGAGCTCTATAGCATCCTGTCTAGAAATTATAGATTTTACAAATGCTTGTTTTTTGCTAACGATCTTTCGCATTTGTTTTTCAATGCTTTTCAGGTCCTTGTTCGTAAATGGTTCTGGTTTATCAAAATCATAATAAAAACCATTTTCAATCGGAGGGCCGATAGCAACTTTAGTTTCTGGCCAAAGATTTTTTACTGCTTGAGCCATAACATGAGCACAACTGTGCCTTAAAATATCTAATGCCGTGTATGTTTTCATTTTGTTTTATAAGCTTTAGTCAAAGAAACTCTGTCCCTTTTAGTCCTGGTGGGCCCAAGAGGGTTCGAACCCCTGACCTCTTCCACGTCAAGGAAGCGCTCTAACCAACTGAGCTATGGGCCCAAAGCATTCCTTGCTAAAATATATATGGGCAAGGTGGGAGTCGAACCCACACGACCTTACGGCCATTGGATTTTAAGTCCAACGTGTATGCCATTCCACCACTTGCCCAAAAAAATAAAAAAACAAATAATCTTAAAAAAGGCGCGGACCGGATTTGAACCGGTGTGCATGGTTTTGCAGACCACTGCCTAACCCCTCGGCCACCACGCCAAACTTTATTTAACTATCTGAATGACTTTCTTCACAATATTGTCAACACTCGCCAAATGCCCTTTACCAATATCTCCGCAAGCTAATTTTCCTTTTATCGGATCCACAAAGCTGACGCCATATTTCTTTAATTTTGTGCAATTTTCCTGCAATATCTTGTTCTCATACATGTGAGTGTTCATTGCCGGTGCAATCAATATTGGAGCCTTTGTAGCCATCGAAACGGCCGTCAACAAATCATCTGCGATTCCATTCGCAATCTTACCAATTATATTCGCTGTCGCCGGAGCGATCAATAGAATATCCGCTTGCCTTGCTAGATCAATATGCTCAATTTCCCAGGAGTCAACTCTTCCTGAGAACATATCGCTGTAAACTTTTTCTTCAGAGAGACTTGATAATGTTAAAGGAGTAATAAACTGCAGAGCTCCCTTTGTCATTACGGGAACGACTCTAAAGCCTTGATCCTTTAATCTCCTAATAATATCTCCAGCTTTATATGCCGCAATGCTTCCGGTAATACCTAGGATTACTATCTTTTGTTTAGCCACTATTCTTCAGTTTCTTCTTCAGCTTTCTCGTTTCCGGCAGGAGCGTTTCCAACAGCTTCTTTCAATTCAATCTTACCTTCAGCTATTTCCTGCAAAGCAATGGACGTCAGTTTATCCGTCGTTAAATCAACTAATTTTCTTTTACCATCTGCAAGTTCAAGTGCGCGAGTAGCCGCCATTCTTGAGAGCTTATAAATACTCCAATTTGATCTTGGCAATAATTTCTCAACTGTTGATCTTAGCATGTTACACTTCCGCCTCTCTTTTTATAGTTAAATAAATCTTTCTTTATATAGAATTCAACAAAAAAAGCCCTTATTATTATACTAATACAGGGCTATTTATATATCATATGTTGCTAGATATGTCAAAAAAAACTTTTCCACTGAAAAATTCTTGTTTTTTACAAAAATTTCTTTTAACTCAATTACTTTCTACAGCTTACAGTTCTATCCAGATTCAAGGCTCTTTAAGCGCCAAGTTCTGCAAGCATTATTTCTTCTAATTCCTTTGTAGCCTTGCTCAGCTTATCATTAATAACAATATATTTATAATTTTTTTCTTCTTTCATCTCACTTTTTGCGATTTTAAGCCTCAACTCCGTAGTTTTTTTGCTTTCAGAGCCCCTGCTTACCAACCGGTTTTTCAGATCTGAAAAAGAAGGGGTGTTCACAAATATAGTTACAGCGGCAGGAAAAACTTTTAAAACATCCTTAGCCCCTTTAACATCAATGCACAATAAAACATCCTTGCCCTTTTTAAGCCGTTCTTTTACGGCTCTCTTTGGGGTACCATAATAATTATCAAAAACTTTTTTCGCTTCTAAAAAGTGGCCGCTTCTTTTTTTATATAAGAACATTTTATTGCTAACAAAAAAATAATCACGACAACACTTCTCGCCTTCTCTTTTTTGCCTTGTTGTTACAGAAACCATCTTTGCGATCTTCTTCTTAATATTGGTATCTTTAAGGACTTTTTCGCACAGCGTGGTTTTTCCTGAGCCTGAAGGCCCGGAAATAATAAATATTATACCCGATTTCATTATTCAATTACTCTATGTTTTGAGACTGTTCTCTGATTTTTTCTATTTTGCTTTTCAAGGCAATTACAGCATTTGAAACAGCTGAATCCTGCAGTTTTGATCCAATAGTATTCGTTTCCCTCTGCATTTCTTGAGCAATAAAATCCATTTTTTTCCCGACGGGAACAGTGCTTTTAAGAAGGCTCTTCACTTCATAAATATAATGAGAGAGCCTTGTTATCTCTTCTTCAATGTCAATATTCTTTTGATATGATTTAAATTCTTCTACCGTCATTGTTTTCTTTTTCTGCTTCAAAATTGTTGCAGCTCTAGCTCTAATTGTCTTCACCTGCGCAAGCATTCTCTTTGCTTTATCTGCAACATCAGCTGACAGGCTCTTGCCCTCTTTTTTCCTCATGACCATCAAGTTGTTTAACGCTACTTCAATGCCTTTTTCCAACTCAGGCCATATGGATTCTGCTTTAACAAAAACTTCATTTGTCTCTAAAACCCCCGGTAATCTTATAAGATCTGAAAGCTTCAGATCATTGTCAAGATTAAAGGTCTTTTGCAGAACTTGAGCAGAATTCAAATAATTTTTAGCAATATTTTTATTTAACGTTATTTCAGAATCCGGTTTTTTTGTTATTCTAACAGAAAGAGTTATTCGGCCACGCTGAATGCTTTTTTGCAACAACTGGCGTATCTTGTTCTCTAAAGAAGCAAATCCCGTCGGCAAATAATAGCTAGTATCAAAATATCTATGATTAACACTTTTAATTTCAACT
Source organism: Candidatus Omnitrophota bacterium (assembly GCA_018812705.1). GTDB lineage: Bacteria > Omnitrophota > Gorgyraeia > Zapsychrales > Zapsychraceae > Zapsychrus_A. The sequence continues at coordinate 37,583 of JAHJCZ010000097.1, read as the reverse complement.
GTCGCTCTATTTTTTCCCTTAGCGAGCTGCGCTGAACCAAAACCCGTCATTCCCTTTATCATCTTTTCTCCTGTTTCTTAAGAACTTTTAACAACCTATCAAGATCATCTAAAGAATAATATTCTATGATGATTTTTCCACGTTTTTTTTGTGCCATGACCCTAACTTTTGTACCCAAGGCCCTTTGAAGATCCTCTTCAAGAGAAATGATCTCGTGGTTTCTTTCTATAGCTTTTTTATCTCTACGGGACGAACCTTTGTTTCCTTTTTTGATCAGATTCTCTAGCTCTCTTACGGACAACCCTTTTTCCAAAACCAGATCATATAATCTTTTTCTTTCAGTTTCTGATACCTCTCCTAGCAAGGTCCTTGCATGTCCAGCTGATAAATCACCATCATAAACACTCTTTTGCATTTCTTGAGGCAACTTCAATAAGCGCAATATATTCCCTACTGTAGAGCGATCTTTACCAACTGAGCGAGCAACGGCATCTTGAGTAAAATTAAAGTCTTCTATCATTTTTTGATAAGCCAAGGCTTCTTCGATCGGGTTAAGCTCTTCTCTTTGGATATTCTCGACGAGCGCTATAATAAAAGCTTCTTGATCATCAACGTTTTTGATTAAAACAGGAACCTCTGTTAAGTTTAGAGCCCTTGCGGCCTTAAGTCGTCGCTCACCAGCCACAACCTCATAAAAAGCATCCCTTTTTCTAACAAGAATGGGCTGCAAAACACCTTTTTCCTTTATTGAGGCTTTTAGCTCATCTAATTCTTCTTTACCATAATTCTTTCTAGGTTGCTGAGTACTGTTGACGATTAAATCTGTTTTTATATACGCAACCGAAGAAGAATCTGCAATATTCTCAGTTTCAGCTTTTCCAGGAATTAAAGCGGCTAGTCCCTTGCCCAATGCTCTATTTTGCATCTCGTCTCCTTATGTTGTTCACTCTTTGAACAATCTAAATGTCTATAGCTCCACTTCCCCAGCAATACCTGCAGCAGTAGCGCCTTCACCTAAGTCGTTTATTCCCAACTGTTTAGAATCATATTCTTCTGGTAGTAGCTCCTTTGCTAACTCCATATATTTGATTGCGCCTACTGAAGATTTCTCATAATAATTAATAGGCTTTCCATGGCTAGGAGCCTCGCTCAACCTAATATTTCTAGGAATTACAGCCTTGTAAACCTTCTCTTTAAAATACTCTTTAATTTCGCCAATAACTTCTGCCGTAAGATTTGTTCTATAATCAGCCATTGTAAGAAGGACTCCTTCAATGGTTAGCTCTGCATTCAAACTCTCTTTTATCAACCTAATAGTGTTCACAAGTTGTGAAACCCCTTCAAGAGCATAAAACTCACACTGGATAGGGATAAGGATAGAGTCGCTTGCAACCAAGGAGTTCAGTGTTAATAACCCTAAAGACGGTGGTGAATCTATAAAAATAAAATCATAACCGTTTTTCACTTCATCAAGAGCTCTCTTTAATCTAGTCTCTCTTGAGAAAACACCAACAAGCTCTATTTCCGCTCCTGTTAAATTAATATTACATGGAATAATGTCCAAATTAGGAAAAGCTGTGTTCAGGATGACATCCTTTGCCGTCTCTTTGTTCAGCAAAAGATCATAAACAGAGCGGTCTAGCTCATTCTTATTAACCCCAACCCCACTAGTTGCATTTCCCTGAGGATCCGAGTCAACAATTAATATTTTTTTGCCAAGCTCTGCTAGCGACGATGCTAGATTTACCGTTGTTGTTGTTTTACCTGTTCCGCCTTTTTGATTACAAATTGAAATGATTTTTGACATAGGATTTTTTGATATGAGTGTTATTCAGTGCTTGCCCTATGGAATGTTTCACGTGGAACACTAAAAAACATTGTAATACCGTTTCACGTGAAACAATATTTCTTTTTACGGAAAGAAAACTTTATATAATGGCAAGGACTACTGTTTAAACTATTCTTCTTATATTTTCCAACAAAAGATAAAAATATCAAGCATTTTTATCTTTTTCTTTAATAGACACTACTATCTTGGCGGGCTTCTCTCCCTCCATACCAAACAAGCCCTTCTTCTCTTCACAAACAATTTTAATCAAAACTTCATCCCTAGTTGCATTAAGAAGCTTTAGCGCCTTGTTTATAGCATCTTCTACCGTACTTCCTTCTATTTCAATGCTCTTTGGTAGGTTTTCATCCATTTATACCACCTTTGGTTCTTTGGACATTTTCCACTGAGTAAACGTTGAGAAAAAATAAAACATTGTAAAATACAATGTCAACCCACTTGCAAACTTATAAAAGATGAAACCTAAAAACAATGGGAAAATTTTACTCATCATTTTTTGCTGAGCAATCTGCGCAGGATCTGCTGATGCCATATTCTGTGTTGATAATTTTTGTTGAAAATACATAACTATCATCATTATTAGAGGCAAAATATTGATTTCATTGCCAATAATCGGAAAGCTTTTTGGTAATAAAAACAATCTATCCGGAGCAGATAAGTCCTTAATCCATAAAAAACTAGCTCCTTTTAGAGAAACCGAACGCCACAACACCTGATACAGGCCAATAAAAACGGGCGTTTGCAGCAACATCGGCAAACATCCCCCCAAAGGATTAATCTTGTTCTCTTTATATACTTTCATCATTTCCTCATTCATTTTCTGAGGATTATTTTTGTATTTTTCTTTTAACGCATTAACCTTTGGTTGCATTGCCTGCATTCTCTTCATTGAAACCATTGATCTTTTAGTTAAAGGATACATAGAAAAATAAATAATAATACTTATAAGAAGAATACATACACCCCAATTTGGAACAATGCTATAAATTAAATTCATTATTGAAAGTATAAACTTTGCAATAGTGTCAAATAAACCAAAACGATAATATCTTCTGATTTTTTCAAAAGACAAATCGAATTTTTTTAAAATATTTAACTTTTCTGGGCCGAAATAACAAACAAAAGAATATGCAACATGTTGCTCTTTCTCTGCTTTAACTGACAAAGGCTCTATTTCAACTTTTAACCTTTCCTTGTCGACAGGATTGAGAGAAAATCCTTTTGTATCAAACAAAGGTTTGAATATAGCACAGTAATATCTATTTCTAAAACCAACCCAATTGACACTATCTTGTGTTACCACCCTGTCTTTAGGTGAAAATTTATAAGCATTATTTTTTCTCAACATTTCCTTCGTCGAATAAACTACATATTCATTTAATGACTTATCCCTGTTTTTTTCAGCATCTCCACCAAACTTACCTGTATTATTGTCCAAACTGGACATATCAATTGTATATGCTCCGATTGCCATTTCAGACAGATTGGACATTTTGCTTTTCCCTTGAATTGAAATGTCCATCTTAACCGAATAATCCTCTTTCGACAATGTATATGTTTTGTTTATTAAATAATTCTCATCCTCGAATGTGTAAGAAATTGCTCGCGCTGTTTGCTCTTTAAGAACAAACTCAACGTTTTCAAAGCCAAAAACGCTCCCAATATTAGTCAACGGAAGCGTTTCGTCATACTCTTTAATAAAGACGCTATCTAGAACACCGCCTATGTTCGAAATAGAAAGATCCAACTTTTCACCCTCAATAATTACAACTGTCTTATTTAGCACAGCTCCAGAGGTTGAAAGGGATGCATTTTCATTAGAGGTTACTGTTTTTTGATTGTCAGAAAGAAGGGAGGTGTCCTTATCTTGTTGTGCTGTAATAGTTTCTGTTTTATTTATAGCAATTGGTGCTTTTACTGGTTTTGGTGATACTACTTGCCATGCATACAATGTCATGAACGACAAAATAACAGCTAATAAAAATCTCTTTTCCATAATTAGTTATAATCCTTGTTGAGGTCTAACAGTTTTTAGACAGAAAAAGTCTTATTGCCTGTTTTCCAAAAATGCCTTTGATAAGCAGGAGGAACTGTTTGAATAAGTATGTTTAAATTGGCAAATAATGCTTTTTAACATAATATTGGTCGACACAATGTTTTTTAAAAACAGCTTCTAAGCCTGTTTGTACCTATTTGGTTAATTGTTTTCGACCCTTAGCGCGGCGCCTGTTAAGGACTTCTTGACCATCGCTTGTTTGCATTCTTTTTCGAAAGCCATGCTTTCTTTTGCCTTTAATTATTGTAGGTGTAGTTAAATTCTTTTTCATAATTTGTAGATTATATCACACGACTTTTTATAGTCAAGCGATTTCCATATGCTTTAGAAACAAAACTCTTGAATTTTCAACAGTTACTGAAAATCAAAGGTATCTTTTTTTCTCGACGACAAAGGATATGAGAGTAGACTAATATCATTTTCTCATACAAATTAATTATGGAAATCGAACATATTTCCTTTGATCTGTGCTTCATAAGTCTATTATTCCCTAGCATTTTAGTGTTAGAAAAATATTTGATTTGAAATAAAAATTTTCTCTGTTATAATATGGCACTTTATTGCAACTTTCTAAATTGTTCATTTCAATCATTGGCGTTTTTGGTGCCAGATACTATTGCATGCTTGAAAAGCATTTTTATAATAAGACCTTTTTCTTTTTATAATCTTGGCTTAAAGTTGATCGCCTTTGGGAACAAAACCCCGAAAAATAACACGAATCTTTGAAGTATTTAACAAGTTTCTTTACTAAAAGTTTTGTATATAAAGATCTGGAGGTAGAAGAATAGAATAATCCACACCTGTGGAAAACTTGTTAACACTGTTATTAATTGTGTAAACTGTTTATTTTCAATGCTTTATAATTAGATGTTTCCATCTTTTTTCAATGCAAATACTTTGAAGGATTTAAAATATAATTAAATGACACTAAAAACCGTTTGGGAAAACTCACAAAAAACTATTAAGGAAAAAATTGGGTCAGCTTCATATGAAACCTGGTTTACTTCTATCCAAATAAAAGAAATATCTCCGCAGACGCTTTCTTTAGAAGCTCCTGATGATTTTTTTAAAAATTGGATCATCGAGCACTACCAAGCGATGCTCGAGGAAATACTTTCAGCCGCAGCTTCTTTTGCTGTTAATCTAGAGTTTAAGGTAAATCCCGCTGTTTTAGAAGATGCTCCTCGAGAACAACCTTCGATATTTCAAAAAGAATATAACAGTTTTACAAACGACACTTCCAATCTAAATTCCAGGTTTACTTTTGATAATTTTGTTATTGGGCCATCCAACAGATTTGCTTGCGCTGCTAGTTTTGCCGTCGCTGAATCTCCAGCCAAAGCATATAATCCATTATTCATTTATGGGCAGGTCGGGCTAGGGAAGACTCATTTGATACAAGCCATTTCTCAAAAAATATTGGAAATTAATTCGAAGCTAAAGATTTGTTACAGATCGTCGGAACAATTTACCAATGAATTGATAGATGCCATACGACATAGGTCAACTCCGGAGTTTAGAAAAAAATATCGGGAGATCGATGTCTTGCTCATTGATGATATTCAATTTATCGCCGGAAAAGATTCTACTCAAGAAGAATTTTTCCACACTTTTAATAATTTACATAATAATAGAAAACAACTGATCATTACTTCTGACAGGCCGCCAAAAGAAATAGCAAGGCTGGAAGAACGGCTGAGCTCAAGGTTTGCTTGGGGTTTAATTGCAGATATTCAACCTCCAGACTATGAAACAAGAGTGGCTATTTTAAGGAAAAAAGTTGAAAATGAACCTCTTTCCGTGCCAGATGAAGTCATTCACTATATTGCGGATAAAATCAAAACCAATATTCGGGAGCTTGAGGGGGCCTTGATAAGAGTGACAGCCTACTCTTTATTAGAAGAAAAATTAATTAATTTGGATATGGCAAGAAATATTTTAAAGGATATGATAAAAGAAACAGCTAAGATCATAAGTGTCGAAATGGTGCAAAAAATAGTGTCTGAGCGCTTTAATGTATCTTTGAATGAACTGAAATCAAACAAAAGAACTAAAAATATAGTTTTGCCAAGACAAATTGCAATGTATTTAGCTAGACAATTAACCAACCTGTCTTTACCTGAAATAGGTGGAGCGTTTGGAGGGAAGGATCATACAACTGTTTTGCACTCTTGTAAAAAGATCGCAAAAGATTTAGAATCAAATTCTAACCTGAAAGATTCTATTAATGGGTTATTCTTTGATTTACAACAATGATTAATAGTTTGTCTTCAAGTTTTGAACAACTATTTTTCTCTTAAATGCTTGAAATAAAAGAACTTTGAGCCTTGTTCAAATTATTAACAGGCCCTACGTATACGGTTACTATATAGATTTTTAACTTAGTTATTGGAAGGAAATGAATAACATGAAACTTAAAATGAAGAAAGATGATCTCTTGGCTGGTATTCAAACAGTACAGAATGTTGTCTCTAGCAAAGCCACATTACCTATCCTGTCTAATATACTATTAGAAATTAGCAACAATGTTCTTAAGTTAAATGCAACAGATTTAGATATTGGTATTTCCTGTGAAATACCTGTGGAAACGGTTGAAGAAGGTGCAATAACTATTCCAGCAAAAAGATTTAGCGATATAGTTAAAGAATTGCCTGCAGGTGATATTAATATTCATGCAAAGAAAAACAATCAAATTGATATTGAAGGAAAAAATTGTAGATTTAAGTTAAATGGCCTTCCTAAAGAAGAATTTCCTAAATTTCCAGAATTCAAAGACAATGAGATGATTAGAATACAGCAAGCTGATTTAAAAGAGATGTTCAAACTAACATCTTTTGCTGCTTCACATGAAGAGTCAAGATATGTTTTAAATGGTGTTTTAATGGAGTTGTCAGATAATATTATAAGGATAGTTGCAACTGATGGTAGAAGATTGGCTAAAATAGAGAAGAAATTAATTTCTTCTATTAAAAAAGAGATAAGTGTTATTCTTCCAATAAAAGCTGTTCAGGAAGTTAATAGGAATCTAAAGGATGAAGGAGAAGTATCATTTATTATCGGCACAAACCAGGTTTTGTTTGATATTGAAGGCGTTTTGATTGCAACTAGGGTTATTGAGGGTGAATTTCCTAATTATAATCAAGTTATTCCAAAACCAATAAAAACTAAAGTAACCGTTAACACTAAAGACCTTCTTTATACTATAAAAAGGGCAAATTTGTTAGCCACACCTGATTTTCAAGCTGTTAAATTTGAGATTTTTCGTGATAAAATGGTTGTTTCAAAGCACACTCCGGATGTAGGAGAATCAAGAGAAGAAATTCCTATTGATTATAGTGGAGCAGAATTCATAGTTGGCTTTAACCCTGTTTTTTTAATTGATTTTTTAAAAAATGTTAATAATGAAACCATTGGTATTGAGTTTTTAGGTCCGGATAAACCTGCCGTTATCAGGTTAGATGATTATTTATATTTAGCTTTACCAATGAGAATATAGTTGTTGGAAGTTTTTTTGGGGCAGGAAAATAGGGCACGCTTGATTATTATAAGCCTGCAGAGAAAAAAATAATAAATTAATAGATTGCATTTAACTTTTATGGATAATATAAAAGATGTTGTTAATCAGGTTATCGAGAAGATATCTATCAAGCAGCCGTTTGATCAGGGAAAAATAGATAGAATTTGGAGAAATGTTTTAAACGAGCAAGAGTTACAACACACATCTTTAGAGGGCGTTAATGACGGAATGCTTTCTGTAAAAGTTGATTCACCTGCATGGTTATATCAAATGAAAATAAAAAAAAATAGAATATTGGAAAGATTGAAGGAAGAACTTCCAGACATAAAAAGCGTTGTTTTTAGAATAGGAAAAATAAAATGAGCAAAAATGAAACAAAAAAAGATACTACGGATATGAGCACAGATGAGGATAAGAAAGTAAGCGCCAAGTCAAAAGGGACCTATGATGCAACGAATATTCAAATATTAGAGGGAACTGAAGCTGTCCGTATGCGTCCAGCTATGTACATTGGGGATACATTTACAAGAGGCCTTCATCATTTGGTTTACGAGGTCGTAGATAACTCCGTTGATGAAGCAATGGGCGGGTATGCTAATAAAATAGATGTTACTATTAACGAAAACAACTCAATAACAGTTATAGATAATGGTCGAGGAATACCTGTTGATATGCATAAAACAGAAAAGAAACCCGCTGTTGAGGTTGTCTTGACAACGTTGCATGCTGGTGGAAAATTTGATCATAGAACGTACAAGGTTTCTGGTGGTCTTCATGGCGTTGGGGTCAGTTGTGTTAATGCTTTATCAGAATGGCTTGAAGTTGAGATCAAAAGAGATGGAAAAATATACCATCAAAGATACGAAAAAGGAAAAACAAAGTCAAAATTAACTACAATTGGTAAGACAAAATCGTCGGGAACAAAAGTCACTTTTCAGCCTGATAAAACCATCTTTACCGAAACCACAATCTATTCCTATGACATATTAGCTAAAAGACTTAGAGAGTTGGCATTTTTGAACAAGGGATTGATAATCAAGCTTGCTGACAAAAGAGAGGGCAAAGAAAAAGAAGCCATGTTTGAGTTTAAGGGAGGCATTGTTTCTTTTGTCGAACACTTATCAAAAAGCAAAAATACGGTTCATAAAAAACCGATCTACTTTAATAAAGAGAAAGAAAATATTCAAGTTGAAATTGCTCTTCAGTATGATGATGGATATTCAGAAAACGTTTATGCTTATGCAAACAATATTCATACAACAGAAGGTGGTACTCACTTAAGCGGTTTTCGTTCAGCTTTAACAAGAGCCGTCAATGGTTATGCAAAACAGAAGAACTTATTAAAGAAAGAAGTAGCTATAACAGGTGATGATACGCGCGAAGGGTTAACGGCGGTTATAAGTATAAAGATACCTAATCCGCAATTTGAGGGACAAACAAAAACGAAATTGGGCAACTCAGAAGTTGATGGTTTAGTAGCTTCCGCAACACTAGAAGCATTAAATACTTTCTTTGAAGAAAATCCAGCAATAGCAAATAAAATAATCGACAAAGTCATTACTGCATCACGAGCAAGAGAAGCAGCAAGAAAAGCTAGGGAGCTAACCAGAAGAAAAGGCGCTCTTGAATCAAGTGGCTTGCCTGGAAAATTGGCAGATTGTTCTGAAAAAGATCCTTCTCTTTGTGAGTTGTATCTTGTTGAGGGTGATTCTGCTGGAGGCTCAGCCAAACAAGGCAGGGACAGAACCTTTCAAGCGATCTTGCCATTAAAAGGTAAAATTCTAAATGTAGAAAAATCCAGATTAGATAAAATTTTAAGCAATACGGAAATCCGAACCATAATTACAGCTTTAGGGGCTGGAGTCGGCAATGAATTTAATACGGAAAAATTAAGATATCATAAGGTCATTATTATGTGCGACGCGGATGTTGACGGATCACATATTCGGACCCTTTTGCTAACACTTCTTTATAGACAAATGCGGCCGTTGATCGATGGCGGGTTTGTTTATGTTGCTCAACCACCTTTGTATAAATTAAAGAGGGGTAAGAGAGAAGAGTATATTGAGTCTGAAGAAGAAATGAACGAGATCATTTTGGACATGGGCACGGAAGGGCTTAAACTAGAAAAGATAAAAGGCAAGCAAAAATTTACGCCAATGCAGTTTAAAGACATTCTAAATGTTTGTGTGGACATAGAAAGAATTAGTGAAATATTACGTAAAAGGGGCGTTGATTTTAAAGAGTATGTTAGCCAGTATGATGCTAAGAAAAAACGAATGCCAGCATATATGGTAAAAGTTGACGGAAAAAAACAATTTGTTTTTGATGATGATGAGCTCGCTAAGGTTATTAAAAACGATGAAGAAGCGCAATATGTCGAAATTTATGTTAAAGAAGACCTCGAGATAATTGAAGAACGATTAAGCAAACTAAATCTCACAACTCAAGAATTTGTGAAAGTCGAGCAGAACAATTCTTTTGAAAAAGAGTTAAGAGCAGATAAAAAGAAAAAAACGAAGGCAAATAACGACAAAAAAGAGACAGTTTTAAAGGCATTGTTTTCCATCGAGAGCGAAAAAGATCAGTGCGAACATTTTTCTTTGCAAGAAGTGCTCGATTTTGTAAGAAAACAAGCTCAAAAAGGTGTTTATATCCAAAGATATAAAGGTCTGGGGGAAATGAATCCGCAGCAGCTTTGGGAAACAACCATGGACCCTGAAAAAAGAACACTTCTTCAAATAACGCTTGAGGATGCCGTTGAGGTTGAAAGTGTTTTTTCAATGCTGATGGGTGATGAGGTTGCGCCTCGACGTGAATTTATTGAAAAACATGCACATGAAGTTAAGGACCTGGATGTATAAATAATAGTGTTAAGCGCTAAAGAATAGAGATAGAAAGGTGTTTTTTAAATGAGAGATTTATCAAATAGAGAAAAGATAGTTCCGGTATACATTGAAGAGGAGATGAAACAATCATATCTTGCCTATTCGATGAGCGTTATTGTTGGACGTGCGCTACCGGATGTGCGGGACGGCTTAAAGCCAGTTCATAGGAGAGTTCTTTATGCTATGAAAGAGCTTAGCCTAGAACACAGCAAGCCCTATAAAAAATGTGCTCGTATCGTCGGTGAGGTCCTGGGTAAATATCACCCTCATGGAGACTCGGCAGTTTATGAGACTTTGGTAAGAATGGTACAGGATTTTTCTCTGAGATATCCGCTGGTAGATGGTCAGGGAAACTTTGGTTCTATCGATGGCGATTCTGCCGCCGCTATGCGCTATACAGAGGCCAGAATGGCGTCTATTGCCGGAGAAATGCTAAAGGATATTGATAAAGAAACTGTGAATTATTCTCCTAACTTTGATGCGACTTTAAAAGAACCGGTTGTTATGCCGTCTTCTATGCCAAATCTTTTGATCAATGGGTCAAGTGGTATAGCAGTAGGCATGGCAACAAATATGCCGCCCCACAATTTATCTGAAGCGGTGGATGCTTCAGTTTTTCTTATTGAGAACCCTGATGCAACAATAAAGCAACTCAACAAGATCGTTACAGGACCTGATTTCCCTACGGGAGGTATTATTTGTGGACGTCAGGGAATAATAGATGCCTATAGCACGGGACGTGGAAAATTAACAGTTCGTGCCAGAGCTAATATTGAAAGGCAAAAAGGAAATAAAGACAGGATCATTGTTTCGGAGATACCTTATCAGGTTAATAAAGCAAGATTGATAGAAGCCATTGCTGATTTAGTGTCGGCGAAAAAAATAGACGGCATTACTGACCTAAGGGATGAATCTGATAAAGATGGTATTCGTATAGTTATAGAACTTCGTCGAGATGTTGAACCGCAAATTATTTTGAACTATTTGTTTAAACATACACAAATGGAAACAACTTTCGGCATAATAAACCTTGCGCTGGTGAACAATAGTCCAAAGGTGTTAAATTTAAAACAACTTTTAAGCCATTTTCTTAACCATAGAAGGATAGTTGTTAGAAGAAGAACAGAGTTTGATCTAGATAAGGCCTTAAGAAGAGCACATATTCTAGAAGGGCTAAAGATCGCTTTAGATAATATTAATCAGATCATTAAAACGATCAGAGAGTCTAAAAGTACAGCAGTTGCTAAGGTTGCCTTGATGAAAGGTTTTGCTCTTTCAGAGATCCAGGCTCAGGCAATATTAGAGATGCAGCTGCAAAGATTGACCGCGCTTGAAAGAAACAAGATAGACGAAGAATACAAAGCGCTTCTTAAAGACATAGAAAGCTATAGGGCGATTCTGTCATCTGAAAAGATGATAGATGATATTATTAAAGCAGAGCTTGCCGAAATAAAGAAAAAATTTGGAGACGCGAGAAGAACAGAGATTGCGGGAGATGCCGAGGAAATCGAGATAGAAGACCTTATCGCTGAAGAAGAAATGGCGATCACTATAAGCAATTCCGGATATATAAAGAGATTGGCTGTTTCTTCATACCGCAATCAGAAAAGAGGCGGCAAAGGTGTCTCTGCGATGACAACAAGAGAAGAAGACTTTGTTAAGAATCTTTTTATTGCATCATCAAAAGATTATCTTTTGATCTTTTCTAACAAAGGGGTTGTTAGATGGCTTAAGGTTTATGAGATACCAGTAGCGTCGCGCAATGCGAAGGGCAAGAACATTGTTAATCTTCTTTCTATGAGCCAGGATGAAGACATCAGCTCGATAGTTGCCGTTAAAGACTTTTGTGATGATCAATTCCTAGTTATGTCTACGGCAAAGGGAAACATCAAAAAGACAAAATTGTCAGCTTTCAGTAATCCTAGAAAAAGTGGAATTGTTGCTATCAGTTTAGATAAAGGGGATAAGCTGATAGGGATTTCTTTAAGTAATGGCAGACATGAAATTCTGTTAGCGACCAGAGAAGGGAAGGCTCTTAGATTTAACGAAAAACATATTAGAGATATGGGTCGATCTGCAAGAGGTGTCAGAGGGATCAATCTGGGTAAGGATGACGAGGTAGTAAGCCTACAGGTCTTTTCTGCAGATATTGGAAAAACAGGAAGCACCTTATTAACAGTTTCGTCCGGGGGCTTTGCAAAGAGATCAGACTTTAACGATTATAGAGTTCAGTCTCGAGGAGGTAAAGGCATTATTAATATGAAGGTAACTCCTAAGAACGGCAATGTCGTTGGCGTCTTAGCGGTTATGACGGAAGATGAAATAATGACAGTTACAAAGACCGGAATGATCGTTCGATGCTCAACAAAGGATATTCGTAAATGCGGCAGAAGCTCGCAGGGAGTTAGGCTTATTGTCTTGAAAAGTGAAGATAAGGTTAGCTCAGTTGCAAATGTTGTAGCAAAAGAGCCGGAATAATTGAGACGTTTCACTAGAAACGAAATTGTTCAGATTGATATTTTTTGCTTGACGTATTGAAGTTTTTGAATATAATTAATGACCTGACTGAGAAATGTAAGACCCCATCGTCCAGCCTGGTTAGGACACAAGCTTTTCAAGCTTGCGACGCGGGTTCAAATCCCGCTGGGGTCGTTAAAATAAAAAAAACGGTCGCTCAATAGAGCGGCCGTTTTTATTTTAATTATCTCCCGGAAGGACGCGCGGTCTGCTAAGTGTTCAGGGGCTCTATCCTATGATCGAAAATTATTATAAAAAAATAATATTTTTTGGCGCCAATGTTTTCTGAATATTTCATTACAAAAAACAAGATATTGTTGTAAAGTATTAATAAGAATCTTCATATTAAGCATTTCTTAATAAAAAATGACTAAAATCATTATCTTCTATATTATTTGGGTGCTTCTATTATCAACAAGCACTGCTTTTGCAAACAATCTTGAAATAGAGAACATTTCTTTAACTGACAAGGATTCCAGTGGCAACACATATGATATCGAATTCGACATCAGCTGGGATAACTCTTGGTATAATGGTTCAGCTGCCCCAGACAATTACGATGCTGCCTGGGTATTCGCTAAGTTCTCAAAGTATTCTGGAGGCTCTTGGTCAGAATGGGCCCACTGTACTCTTAGCTCAAGCGACACAGATCATGTGGCGCCTGCTGGTTCAACAATAGATACCGGATTAACAACAACAGGAAAAGGTGTTTTTATTTATCGTGATGCCCCTGGCAACGGTTCAAACAATTGGGACAATGCGCAGATCCGCTGGGAGTATGGCACCGATGGAGTGGAAGATTTTGAAAACGTAAGAATAAAGGTTTTTGGTATTGAGATGGTTTATGTTCCACAAGGTCCTTTTTATATTGGTGATGCGGATAATGATCAGGAGGGATGTTTTTTTACTGCTGATGGTTCTTTTGTAGAAGATGAAGTAGGCTTACCTCAGTATACGATTACATCCGAGGGGGCAATTACTGTAGGGACTTCCTCGGGTAACTTATATTATGATGCTGAAACGGGAAGTACTGGAGATCGAACGGGCCCTATTCCAGCTGCATATCCAAAAGGATATAATGCCTTTTATGTTATGAAATACGAGTTAGCGCAGGGTCAATATGTAGATTTTTTAAATACGCTGAATGGAACGCAGCAAGCGAACCGTGTTTCGGCAGTAACTGCAGGGACATTTATGGATGCTACTGCACCAGGTGCAGGAACTCCACAAACTCGCAATGGGATTGTTTGCGATATTGCTCCAGCGGGTTCAAAAGCAGGTGTTTATGCCCACAATCTTGATGAGGATGGTGTTTACAATGAATCAACTGATGGAAAATGGATTGCCTGTAATTGGCTCTCTTGGATGGATGGTGCAGCCTATGCAGATTGGGCTGCATTGAGGCCGTATACTGAGCTTGAATTCGAAAAAGTTGCTAGAGGGCCTCAATTAGTAGTTGATGATGAATATGCTTGGGGAAGCACGGATTTGACACAAGCTGAGGGAGCAGTTCAAAGTTCAGGAGAGGAAACAGAAGTAGCAAACACCACCGGTAATGGCCTCTGCAATTATGATGGAGTGGGAACCGATACAGGGGGACCTTTGCGAGCAGGGTTTGCAGCTACAGGCTTAACGAATAGGCTACAATCTGGTGGGAGCTATTATGGGGCAATGGAGCTTTCCGGGAATCTTATGGAGAGGCTTGTTACGGTTGGTAATGATACTTCTGGAGCTGAGATTGGAGGAAGGGCTTTTGATGGGGCACATGGCAATGGAATTTTATCCGCAGGAGGTTATTCCGATGTGGCAACCTGGCCGGGATACAATACTGGAACAACAATTGTTGATGGAGCACGAGGTAGCGGGTTACGTGGCGGAGCGTGGTCGCTTGCTGAAACATTTCATACAGTATCAGATCGAAGTATTGCTGCTGTTATTCAGCCTGATGGGAGCGCTATTCGTGGATTTAGAGGTGCTAGAACAGCACCTTAATTTTCACAAGAAGGCACAAAAGATAGGAAGGAATAATGTTGGATATATATTTTTACGAAGTTTTTGAAGAAGAGGAAAGAGCAATAAAAAAATATTTGCCCGACGAAATTAGTGCAGGCTTTACTTGGAAAACGATTCAGGAGAGTGGTGATACGGCAATGCCGGCTAAGTTAATCAGCATTAGAACACAATCAACGATACCTCTTGATTGGGCAAAAGACCTCAAGGGTATTTTGTCGAGAAGTGAGGGATATGATCATATATTGCAGTATAGGAAGGATTCTGGAGTGGCTGTGAATTTTAAGCATCTTGATAATTATTGTTCTAGGGCTGTTGCGGAACATGCAGTTTTAATAATGATGTGTTTGTTGAGGAAATTAAAGGCGCAGATAAAAAATTTTGATGGATTTCATCGTGATGGATTGACGGGCATGGAGTGCAATGGAAAGAAGGCTCTTGTTGTAGGTGTTGGAAAAATTGGGAGCGAGATAGTAGATTGTTTGCTAGGGCTCAAAATGGAGGTAAAAGGTGTGGATATTGAGCCAAAAGACAAAAGAGTGGAGTATGTCACTCTAAAAGAGGGATTAAAAGAGGCGAATGTGGTCTTTAGTGCTTTGCCGCTGACAGAAGATACTAACAAAATGTTCACTATTGCTGCTTTTGAAAATGCAAAACAAGGAATCGTTTTAGTTAATATTTCAAGAGGGGAGATAACGCCAGTTAAAGATGTGAAAACGATGCTGGATAGAGGTACACTTGGCGGAGTGGGATTAGATGTATACTGCTGTGAAAAAGAGCTTGCAGATTATCTTAGGGGACATGTTAAAGAAGCGTCTGACGATGTTAAGATGTTTTGTGAATTAAAAAACAGAGAAAATGTAATATTTACGCCGCATAATGCTTTTAACACCGTCGAAGCTGTTGAAGAAAAAGCAAGGCAAAGCGTAGAAGCTGTGGTGAAGTTTGTAAAGGAAGGAAAGAGAGAATAGAATGTTAAAGATATATGGAGCAGACCTATCGGCACCAAGTAATAAGGTTAGAATGGCTGCTAATAAATTAGGGCTGGAGTATGAATATATTTTGGTTGCACTTCGCGACAAGGAACATAAAGAACTGTGGTTTTTAGACCTTAATCCAGTAGGAAAAATACCAGTCATTGATGATGATGGTTTTATTCTTTTTGAAAGTGATGCGATCATTAAATATCTTGCACAAAAAGAAAAGTCTGATATTTATCCGTCGGAATTAAAGAAACGGGCATTAATTGAGCAATGGATGGACTTTACTTCGATCCATATTGGGGGCGCGATGAGCAGGGTATTGTTCAACAGGGTTTTTGCAAAATTTGCAAAAGTTGAAGCTGATGAAAGGTCTCTTCAAGATGGCTTGAATTTTTTGCACAGGTTTTTACCAGTTGTGGATAAACAGCTTAAAGAGCATCCGTATCTAGCTGGAAATAGTTTCTCTTTAGCTGATATTTCGCTGCTTGCGACTCTTGACCCTGTTGATATTGGCGGAATCAGCATTGAAGAGCAGGACAATATTGTCAAATGGAGACAGGCCTTAAAGTCTCAGGATTTCTATTTGAAATGCCATAAAGAGTATGGGGAAAAGTTGAAGGGAATTTTTAAGGACAGGACATAGCCAAGAGTGAATAGCCTTTAATTACGAGTAATATGAAAATAGCAGTAATTCAATTTAATGCAGGATCAAATAAAGAACAAAACGTTGCAAGGGCGCTAGCTTTTGTAGAAAAAGCTATTGTTAAAGGCTCTAAGTTTATTTTGCTTCCTGAAGTTTTTGTTTTCCGAGGCTGTTTAGACTCAAAAGGTGTTTTGTCTGCTGTTGCTGAGACCATAAAAGGAAGCACGATTAAGACATTTTCTTTAATTGCAAAGAAAAACAAGGTTTCAATTTTAGCTGGATCGCTATATGAAAAGATTCAAAGCTCTAAAAAAGTTTACAATACATCTGTTTTGATTGGATCTGACGGGAAGGTTTCGGCAAAATATAGAAAAATAAATCTATTTGATGCAAATGTTGACGGAAAAAGAATAAGAGAGTCAAAGCACTTTGCTGCAGGGACTAAAACAGCATTAGCAAATGTTCACGGAATAAAAGTTGGTTTATCAATTTGTTTTGATCTAAGATATCCGGAATTGTACAGAAAATATTCTTTAGAAGGAGCGGAGATATTGTGCGTTCCGTCAGCTTTTACAATGACAACGGGAAAAGCGCATTGGGAAATGCTTTTAAGGGCGAGGGCAATAGAAAATAAATGTTTTGTTTTGGCGCCCAATCAAACTGGAGAGAACAGCCAAGGCGTTTTGTGTTATGGGAACAGCATGATAGTTGACCCTTGGGGGCAAATTTTAGCAAGGGCATCTAATAATAAGGAAGAGATTATTTATGCGGATATAAACAAAGAAAAAGTTCTTCAGGTGAAAACAATATTAGGAAGGAAGTAGTTATGGTAAAAAAACAGGTTAATGTTGCGGTGACGGGCGCTGCGGGGGCAATAGGATATTCGCTGCTGTTTCGCATTGCGTCTGGGGAGATGTTCGGAGAAAACATGGAGATACATTTAAGAATGCTAGAGGTCGACGCTGCTTTAGATAGATTAGAGGGCGTTAAGATGGAGCTACAGGATTGCGCGTTCCCTCTTTTAAGATCACTGGAAGCAGCAAGTGACCCAGATGTTGTCTTTAGAGACGCAGATTGGGCATTGCTGATCGGAAGCATGCCAAGAAAAGCCGGAATGGAACGAAGCGAATTATTAAAAATAAACGGATCAATCTTTACAGCCCAAGGAAAGAGTTTGTCTGAAAACGCAAAATCAACCTGCAAGGTTTTGGTCGTTGGAAATCCATGCAACACAAATGCGTACATTGCAAAAGCTGCTGCAACAAAGCTTGATGATAAAAATTTCTTTGCTCTAACAATGCTTGATCAAAATAGAGCAGCAGCTCAGCTTGCTTTAAAGGCGGGGGTTGATGTTAGCAGTGTAAAAAATATCGCTATCTGGGGGAACCATTCTTCAACGCAGTATCCGGATTTTTTTAATGCTAAGATCGGAGACAAAAAAGTGGAAGAAGTTATTGCTGACAAAGCCTGGCTAAAAGGAGCGTTTATTGAAACAGTGCAAACAAGAGGGGCTGCGATAATTAAAGCGAGAGGGATGTCGTCGGCAGCTTCCGCAGCAAATGCGGTAGTGGATACTGTAAAAATGTTAACAACGCCAACAAAAGCAGGCGAGTTCTTCTCTGTCGCAGTTTGTTCTGATGGGAGCTATGATGTAGACAAGGGTATAATCTTTAGTTATCCCATTCGATCTGATGGTACAGACTGGGAAATAGTTAAAGGCCTTGATCTTACAGATTTTGCAAAAGAAAAAATTCATATTACAAGAAAAGAGCTGCTTTTAGAGATACAACTGTGCAAAGAAATGCTTTGACAGCAGGCACATTCTTTATAAGAAATTTAATTATATTTTAATGTTAAATTTTGGGAAATTGCCTTGAGTTTTGTTTTTAGGAAATGTATACTGTTAATATATTATTAAAAATGTCTTATAATTATTTAAAGGGAGGGATTGTCACGTGGAAAAAATGCGTAAAAGTTTTAATTTACTTGCCATATGCCTTGTTTGTGTTGTTTTCTTTTTAGGGTGTGAACAAATTTCAGCTATTAAAGAATATTTTAAAGGTGACTCGGAGAAATCTGCAGATGCGCCAGTTGTTGATGCTGCAAAACCTGCAGCGGATCAGGTGGTAATGACCCCTGAGACGATCGCAAGAGTTGGTAATTGGACCATCACAAGAGAAGAGTTTAAAGAAAGAGTAAAAGCATTAAAAGAAGTTGTTCCAGATTTTGATGTAGCAAGTCTAGAAGCAAGAAAGATGGTCATCGATGAACTTGTTCGCCAGCAGCTTTTGGTTATTGATGCAGAAAAAGCAGGTATCGCAAACAGCAAAGATATTAAAGATGCTGTTGCTGAATTCAGAAGAACTCTTATAGTTAGAGAAGCTGCGCAAAAATTGGTAGAAGGAATTGTAGTCACAGACGAAGAGGCTCAAGCTTTCTACAATGAGAACAAAGAACAGTTGATCCAGCCACCTCAGTTTCATGTGAAAGAGATAGTTGTTAAAGAAAAAGCCTTGGCTGATGCATTAGTTGCTGAGCTTGCAAATGGCGCAGATTTTGCAGCAAAGGCTAAAGAGAATTCAATTAGTCAAACTGCACCAAACGGAGGTGATGTTGGTTTTATAGATTCGGTTCCCTTTGAATCTATGGCCCCAGTACTTATGGAGATGGCAAAAGGAGAAATAAGTGAAGCTGTTGAGTCGCCAACCGGAGAATTTTATATTGTAAAACTAGAAGACAAAAGAGAAGGAAGGCAGCTGGAGTTTGAAGAAATAAAGAATGATATCATTCAGAATCAAACTCTATTAAAG
The DNA here is from genome assembly GCA_018812705.1 of Candidatus Omnitrophota bacterium. Classification (GTDB taxonomy): domain Bacteria; phylum Omnitrophota; class Gorgyraeia; order Zapsychrales; family Zapsychraceae; genus Zapsychrus_A. The sequence goes on along the minus strand of JAHJCZ010000097.1, from coordinate 18,310 downwards.
CAGCAACAAAAGCTGTTAGATAAACTTGAAGCATTGCAGAAAGAGATCAAGGTTGAGGTTAACTACGATCTTTTAAAATAAATTTTTTGGCCAATTGAAAAACAAGCTTCTGTTATTTCCAAAAATAAAAATTCTTGTATTGTAAGAGCGAGTGGTTTTTTAAATTGTTTTTGGGTAACAGTGCGGAGGGTACAATGAACATTGAAAACAAAAAACAGTTTGTCATTATTCTTATCGCGATAGGGCTTGGCTTGGTTGCTGCGTTTTTAACTAGCCAATATGTCCAAAACAATATTAAGGCTCAAACAAAAGCTTTGGCAAGAGATTATGGCAAACAAAATGCTGGTTTTGCTAAAGAAATAGAGGTTTTAAGAAGCGAGATCAAAAGACAGCGTGAAGAAATCAAGAAGGTGGAGACAAAGCAAAGCCAATATAAGCCAGGAGCAGCAACACAAGCTACCACTGAAAAAGCGCAGCCAGTTGTTCAGATGGATTCTTTTTCAGTAAGAACACCTCCTGGAAAAAGAGCAGTTACTATTTTAGTTGATTCTCTTTCAGCGGTTGGAGGTCTTATTAATCCAGGCGACTTTGTTGATATTATTGGTGAAATAAAGATACCTGATGACTCGGAAGACTCAAAAGCTTTAAAAGATGTGACTACCGTTTTATTCCAGAATATTCAAGTGCTGGCAGTTGGAACTAATTTTAAGCCTCTTGGAAGCGCTCCTGCATATGAAGCACAGCAAAAGGCCAGGTCCCTTAACATAACAGTTGCGATTAGTCCGGAAGAGTCTGGATTGATTGCATTTGCTCAGGCAAATGGAAAATTACAACTGTCTTTAAGGCCACCAACAGACGGTGGATTGCAGTTGCTTCAAATTGCATCTTGGGATACTTTAGCTGAATATGTTATGGATCACCAAGGAACAGAATTGATGGTCCCGCAAAAGAAGGCGAATATCTTTGAAGCAGATGAAGAGGAAGACGAAGTTCGTCCTTATATACAGATTTTTAAATCAGGAGCAGAGTCTAATTTTTAGAAGTTTAGTATTGATGCTGTAGAGTGCTTTTTTGTTTGATTCTTTCGCGAGTTACTTTGCAGATTGTTGCTGGTGTTTCTTTTCTATTATAGTTTGAGATTTGTTTCTATGTTGTGTTTTATGTGACATCTTAGAGCCAAAGGGACGATCGTCTTTGATTCAAGGTTCTTAATTGTTTTTAATTACAAATCAATCCAAACAAGAAATCTTGTTTTAAAGAAAGTAAGAGATATTAACCATGGATAATAAAAGAATTTTTGAAAAAATAAAGTTCGCAGTGAAAGGAGCTATTGTTACGGCAGTAGTCATTCTTTTCGCATCTTCATTGGCACAAGCTAATGCATTGGATGACATTTATAAAAATCTTGATTCAGTGAATGAAAACGAGATTTATATGGTTGTCGGAGAACTGACTATAGCTAAGGTCTCAAACATGACAAGGCTTTCTATTACAAATCCAGATATTGCTGATATTGTTGAAGCAGATGACCAGGAGATTTTGCTTATTGCGAAACAACCTGGACAAACTATACTTTTTGTTTGGGATGATGCAGGAAAAAGAATGGTTTTCGTTAATGTTCAAGCTGCGGACATGGGAATGCTTGATACTGCTATTCAAAGGATCGACACACTTTTAAAAAAGGCAAGAATTGAGGGAATAAAATTAGAGCCTAATAAAAGAGAAGGTAAGATATTTGTCACTGGGGATGTTTCAGAGAAAAACGAAGAGATGCTTGATTCAATATTGGATGGATATGCTGATCTTGTTATGAAACTTGTAAGGAAGGAAGAAATTCAGGATCTTATTCAAGTGGACATGCAAATGACAGAATTAAATACCACGCTTACAAAAAGTTTAGGTATAGATTGGTCCTCTGGGTCGAGTGGCGTATCTTTGACCTATCCTGAAAACATGCCTGCGATGGACGGATCAATAGGTGACTTTTTTAAGATTGGAGATTTTAGCAGAACGTCAGCTTTAACTGCAACTGTTAAAGCTTTATTAGAAAAAGGGGAAGCAAGGGTTCTTTCAAGACCAAAAGTAGTCGTTATGAGCGGTGAAGAAGCGAGTTTTTTAGTTGGTGGGGAAATTCCTATTAAGACAACAACCTCCTCCGCAGAAGGAACACAAGAAAATGTTTCTTTTAAAGAGTATGGTATTGGGTTAACGATAACGCCGGAAGTAATAAAAGATAAAATTGATATTGAGTTAAACGTTGAGATCAGTGATGTCGCTTCTGGAACAGGAAACGAAACATCTTTCTTTACAGAAACAACAACAACTCACGTTCTTTTAAATGATAGGCAGACGATGGTTCTTGCTGGTTTAATTAAAGAGAACAGAGGTTCCAGCACGAGAATAGTTCCTTTTATGGGGCAAATACCGATTATTGGGATGCTTTTCAGGTCTCATGGAACGAATCCTTCAGATACAGATAAAGAGCTAGTTATCTCAATGACGCCAACTATATTAGAAAGAAACCGTAACAATCCTGAAGAGGAAAAAGAGGAAACGGTTGAAGAATATAAGACAACTGCAATATATAAGCAAAAAGTCTCGTCTTCCGCGGCTGTTCCTTATTACTTGGGAATACCAAAAAACATGACTGAGTATGTAAGAAATGTTCAGAAGCAGATTTCCAAAACAATTCTCTACCCTCCAGAGGCAAAAAGATATGGATGGGAAGGAACTGTTAGGATGAATATGCTTATATTAAAAGACGGAACACTTGCATATGCCTTAATTCAAGAATCATCAGGACATGAGGTTATGGATGAAAGTGCCCTAAGAGCGGCCAAAAGAATTGCGCCGTACGCAGGGTTTCCTTCAGATGTAGACCTTCAGGAATTGAATATTACTGTTCCAATTGTTTACAGCTTTAAGAAATAATTGACACGCCTATTAAAAATTTGTAAAAAGATAAAAGTTGTTTCCCTGGTGCAAAAATGAGTGCAAAAATAATAACTATTTTTAGTAACAAAGGTGGGGTTGGCAAAACTTTCGTCGCTGTTAATATGGCCACAGCCCTGGCTCTTGCTAAATATAAAGTGCTTTTGATCGACATGGATTTTCAGGCAGGACAGGATATGGCGCGAACAATGAACCTGTCTCCAAAGAACTCGATCGTTGACGTTCTTTCGCAAATAGACGCAGTAACAGATCATGCCGTTATTAGAAGATTTTCTGCACGACATACTTGTGGATTGGACTTTATGGCGGCAGTTAAGAATACCCGTCAAATCAGTTTGATCACGCCAGATAATATAAAACCCTATCTTAGAAAAATATCTGAAGTATATGACTATATTCTTATTGATGCAGGGAAAGCTTTCCATGAACCGCTTATTACAGTATTTGACTATTCTAACCTTATTTTATTAGTGGCAACGCCGGATATTTTGGCTGTTTATCAAATAAAGTGGTGCTTGGATGTTCTGCAGAGCCTGCAGTTTCCGATGAAAATGATCAAGCTGCTTTTGAACAGGTCTGAAAGTCGTGGAAGTGTTGCTTGGCAAGAAGTTAAGTCTGCTCTGACTTGTGAGATTTTTGGACATGTTCCATCCGATGGAAAGGCAGTGGGCATTGCTCTTAACAGGGGGATTCCTTGTGTTATTGATAATCCAAAGAGCCATGTTGGAGAATCTTTTATTAAGCTAGTAGATTCTTTCCGCAAAGAAAGTAATTTTGTCCCTGCAATGGATGTTGAGAAGATAAGAAACAAAGAAGATCTTCCTAGTCCAGGAGCATTTTGGGCTAAATATGGTATTGCTCAGCAAATGGGTACGGCTCCTTCAGGCAAAGCATATACTTCTCAGGAAGATGAGATTAGCATTTTAAAGAGAAAAATTCATCTCAAGCTGGTTGACAGGTTGAACAAGGAAGGCATTTCTCTTGAGGCTTTAAGTGACCCGGAATCCATCCATAAAGTTAAAAAAATGGCGGAAGGAGTTGTCGGGACGCTTCTTACGGAAGAAGCAGGCGGAAAGATATCTTCCCACGAAGAGAGAGTGCGATTGGTTAGAGATATCGTTAATGAAGCCTTAGGTTTAGGGCCATTAGAAGACCTATTAGCGGATCAAGATATAACTGATATTATGGTAAATTGTAGAGATGAGATATATGTTGAGAAGAAGGGAAAACTAGTCCTTACAGATTATAGTTTTGTTTCGGATGACAAGATGAGGGCGATTATTGACAGAATAATTGCTCCTTTAGGAAGAAGAATTGATGAGTCGACTCCGATGGTTGACGCTCGTTTGCCGGATGGATCAAGAATTAATGCTATTATTCCGCCACTTTCGTTGAGAGGGCCAATGATAACTATCAGAAAGTTTGGAGCTGAAAGACTTAATACGGATGACTTGCTCAACAAGTTTCACAGCGTGACAAAAGAGATGGTTTTGTTTTTAAATTGTGCTGTTATTGGCCGCAAGAATATTATTGTTTCTGGAGGAACAGGTGCTGGTAAAACGACATTACTGAATGTTGTCTCCGAGTTTATCCCTGATAATGAAAGGATTATCACTATTGAGGATGCTGCTGAGTTGAGGCTAAAAAAGAGCCATTGTGGTAGACTGGAATCTCGACCTAGAAATATTGAAGGAAAAGGTGAAGTTACTATTAGGGATTTGTTTACTAATAGTTTGAGAATGCGACCTGACCGCATAGTTATCGGGGAGTGTCGCGGACCTGAGGTTTTGGACATGCTTCAGGCTATGAATACAGGGCACGACGGGTCCTTGACCACATTGCACGCAAATACTACAAGAGATGTTGTTACTCGTATGCACTCTATGATTCTTTTAAGTGGTATTGAATTACCTGTTAGAGCTATTAATGAAATGATCGCCTCAGCGATTGATATTATCGTTCAGATCAATCGTTTTTCAGATGGAACTCGAAAGGTCACACAGATTTCTGAAACTTGCGGAATGGACGAAGACCACCAATTGATATTAAAAGATATTTTTCTTTACAATCAAATGGGATCGATGCGTACGGCAGGGTTATTGGAGATTTTGAAGCCACAGGGTATGTCCCTACAAGCTTCGATGATTTTGTTACTCGGGGGTTAAAAATTGAAAAGAGTATTTTTGATAAACGGACTATTTATGTTAATCCTGAAGAGAAAATAGAAGTTCCTGAGGTTGTGATACTGGCTCCTGAGGCGATAAAAGATCAAGCGCCTGCTACAGAGAAAAATGATAAAACTAATGCTCTGCCACCAAAACCCGCAGAGTAGCTATAATCCTTTCAATAATTGAAAATACTTAACAAAACAAAACAGAATATAATTGCCGATAAGGCCAAGGTCGCAGATAGTTTTTTAACTAGAATGGTTGGATTGTTGAATCGTGAATCTTTTTCAGAAGGAGAGGCTCTTGTTATTACAAGGTGTAATTCTATTCATATGTTTTTTATGAAATTTGCTATTGACGTTGTTTTTGTCAGCAAAGAGAATGTTGTTGTTGGTTTAGTCAGCGATATTCGGCCTTTTCAGCTTAGCCGTATATATTTTAGATCAAGCTATGTTGTAGAGCTTCCCTCTAGCGCTATCCTCAGCGCAGGGATTTCTATTGGTGATCAGATAGAGATCTCAAGCTAATCAATGTCCAAAAAAAGTTAATATTTTAGCTTGTTTATTTAAGTATTGTGCTATACTAAAAAATGTAACAATGTCCAATCTGGAAAAATAATATATCTTATAGTTCAGAATGGACATTTTCATGTTAACAAAATCTTCTAAGAGGTCGTTTCTATGGGAGTAGTACACAAGCTAAAAAAAGAAGTGTTTGATTTTATTATAAACAAAAAGAAGGAAGAGCCCTTAATTAGCTGTCGACAATTATCAGAGCAGACAAGCAAGAAATTTGAAATTAAGGTATCAAAGTCTTCGGTGAATTCTGTTTTGAAAAATACTATGCTAAGCAGTTCAGTAGGAAGAAGAGTCCAGAAAAAAGCAACCTCTAAAAAATTTCAGATCCCGCCAGAAAAGAAACAACAATTGTTAGATAGCATTTCAAGCCTTGGTTTTACTTTTGATAAAAAGGTTTCCGCAGAAAACGAGGAACAGAAAAAAGGTGTTCCTAATGAACTCCTTGAGATAAAAAAAGAAGCGGCAGTCTTTTCTCTTGAAAAGCTCTCTATTGATCTTCAGGAGCACGAGAGAAGAAAACGCAAGGGCAAGATCTTTTATGATGAACAAAGAGTGAAGAATGAAGAGAGAGTATTTGCAGAAGAAAACAAAGCAATTAAAGAAGAGCAATCAGCTCTATCAAGTCAATATCAGAAGGAATATGTTGTTCCTGTTGGTCCTAAATTCTTCGACGAGGAACAATTCCTTTATGATGTAAAAATTGCGAGAGAAAATAAAGGGAAAGAAAGAAAAAATAGTAACTTGTATGATAATGCGGGAGTTGTGTTCTTAAAAGCTGCTCAGATCGACATGTCGGGTGAAAACCTTCTGGGTGATCTTTTTGGAAAAAATTCAAAAGGAATGGGTTTAGAGAATTTTAATAATATTTGTTCAAGTTTGCTATTCCTTAAAGCGTTTAATATGCAATCGGTTGAGACTATTGAAAATTCAAAGAATGACGCCTTATGGAGATTAAATGGTTTTAAAGGGTATCCAGGAAGAGAAAATCTTTTTGGGTGGACTCAGAAGATTGACTTTTCCAATCAACTGCAGTTGGAATATCTTAATGAAAAGGAACAGGCTTTAAGCAAAATCTGTGCTTTTAATGTCATCTTTGAGGATTCTACTAGCATTGTACTTGATGCTCAACTGAGGTCTCTTTGGAGAGATTTAGTTCAAAAGGAATTGTTTGCGTCTGTAAGTAGCGCAATGACGATTCTTTCAAAAACATTGATCAGCAACAATGAGTGCCTAGTAATGGATGTTTTAAGGGAAAAAGGCATTAACAAAAAGGATCTTTCAATGCTAGTTGCTGCTTGTTTTGACATTCCTGGCAGAAAAATACGAAAGATTGAAGTTTTAAGTGAAAATCAAGACATAATTACCGAATTTACGCTTATTCCTTCAATTAAGCGCTCGTTTATTGTTGGTTTTAGGCCTTATCAGGAAATTTTTAAGGAATTAATTCAAAAATTTGTCGATTTTGTCGATTTTTCCTATTATGACAGCCAAAGAGACAGTATTTTGTACTATTCTGAAAAAAATGTTCCATTTTCGAGCTTTTTGAATGATGTTTTTAACATTCCTAAGCATTTTAATGAGGAAAAGTCTTTAAAATTGGTGTTTTTAGGTAAAGAAAAGAACAAGATGCCTCAAATAGCCCTTTTAACTAATATGTTTGCAGAAAAAGCTGAAACTATTATTGCAAATTATTTAAATCGTTGGCCAAGCGCATTTAAGCAGAGCTATAATAAGGAAGAAACAAGCAATGCTATTAGCAAGCTAGAGCCTATTAAAAGCCAACACGAAGACCATGTTGGGGATTTTGTAGAAAGAAGATTTGAGAATCTTGGAGATATTTTTGATGACTACATCCTAACCCTTCATGAGTATTGTTTAGATAAATATTTTCCTAAGCAAAAAGGAGCAGTTGACATAAAAACTATGGTGCCAATATTTTATGGATTAAAGGGCTTTGTACAGGAACATCCCAACCGATTAATTGTGACAATTATGATTCCCGAGCGGTATAATTTTCTCGAGGTTTTGGAATTTGCTATTAATAGAGTAAACGATAGGCATCTGGTAACAAAGGAGGGCAAGGGTTTTTTTGTAAGTGCTCAAAAAATAAAAGCTTAGGATGTTTGACGGGAAAACAAATAAAAAGCTATTTTCACAAAGCCTTTGCTGGCTTTGCTTTACTAATAGTGAAAGGGGTTTTTTTGCATTTTTTGAAAATTAAAAAATAAAAGCAGGTTCTATTGACACTTAAGCTATTATTATGATATACTTTTTTAAGTATTGGATAGAAAGACGTTTGTGTTATTTTCATGTCCAATATTAATGTAACGTTTTTTGACAGAATAGTTTCGAGTTAATACACCATTAAGGTGTTTTATTCTTCTGTTTTTGGGATAGACCGGAGACACGGTGGTCAAAAGCAGAGGAGCCGAAAAGTTCGGCAATAGAGTCCCGCGAATTCGATTCAGTGTTTAGTAAGAATGGGACAAATGTTATCTGTTAGACATGTTAGGTAGTTGCGGTATGGCGAGGAACAAAAAAGTGGAAAATTGGAATCATAAAGGTCAAAATCTAATTGAATATGCCATGGTCGCAGCTCTTATTTCCGTAGCGGTTGTCGCTATGAGTACCTACGTGTATAGGTCAGTTCAGGCTACCCAGCAGGTAATACAAGAAGAATTCAAAGCATCACAATAACATTTACGCGAGGAAAGACGATCAGAAAATTATTTCTGAGTCAATTCTTTCGTAAGGCTTAAAAATTAGTGTATTTTTAGGCTTAATTAAGCAAAAGCCCTTGTTTAGTAACAGGGATTGTTATTATCGAAGGAGGATAAATAATGCTTAAAAGGATGATTCATAAAACATCTGGCAAAAAGAAAAGAGGCCAGAGCACAGTTGAGTACATTATTTTGATTGCTGCTGTTTTAGCAGCGCTCATTATATTCTTAGGACCAGGCGGGCCATTCCAGAATGCTTTTAACACAACTATCAACTCTGGAACAGACGGAATGGAAGACATGGCAGACAGATTAGCTGCATCAAGACCTGCTGCTAACAGTACCCCTTAATCAGGAGAACAAGAAGGAATCCAGTTATTTGGAGAAGTTAAAATTAGGAGGTAAAATCAATGCTTAGAAAATTGATTAAAAATAAAAAAGCGCAAAACACAGCCGAGTATGCAATTTTGATATCTCTGGTTGTTGCTGGTATTATTGCCATGCAAACGTATGCTCAAAGAGCATTGCAGGCAAGAGTTCGTGATGCCGCACAGCACCTTGCTACACAAACTAATGGTTTAGGCAACACAGTACAATATGAACCTTATTATCTATCAACTACTTATAACATTATTCGGGATGAAACTATGACCGAAAGTTATGATGCAGATGCTATTTTGAAAGGTGAAAATTCTACTAGAACAAGAACAGCGGGTGGTCGTCAGACAACTTCTTATGACGTATCGGTTGCTGGTATTCAAAACGGTCTTTAATAGTAGACCTGATCAGTTAGTAACATAAGAAGTGCTCTTTAGAAGAGGTAAAATTAAGGAGGCTAAAACAATGTTTGAATATTTAAATAGAAGAAGAAAGAAAGGCCAGAGCACACTAGAATATGCAATTTTGATAATTATTATCATTGGTGCTCTTGTCTCTATTCAGGTCTACATTAAGAGAGGTATTCAGGGTCGCTTAAAAGGTGCGGCTGATGATATCGGAGAGCAATTCTCCCCTGGAAACACAAACGTACAAAAAACAGTAAGAACTGTAAGTTATACGTCTGATACAAATATCGGCGGCGTTGTAACTTCATCTTTACTTAACGACGAAGCAACAGTTACCCAAGGAACTTCAAGAATTGCTAATATTGAGCAAGAATATTGGGGAAGCTAATAAACGGTGTTTTGTAAAAAATAGGTTCTTAGTTTGAAACATAGATCCGGTTTGTCGAGAAATAGTTTTTCGGCAAGCCGGATTTTTTTTTGCGTAAAAAAAAGATTCTGTGTTTTTTATTTTTGAGTTGGTTTTTTGTTAAATTGTGCAAAAACAATAAAAGGGATTTCTTTAAGTTTATGGTACTGTTAAAGTTATCAATCCAAAAAAAAGATACCTACTCTATTCAATCAGATAAAAATAATGTATACTTATTATATGACTATTAAAATTTTTAAGGGGAAGCATTTTTTATGCTAAGAATTATTAAAAATAATAAAGCTCAGGCGGTTATGGGGGAATATGTTATAGTTTTTTTTGTTGCTATCGGAGTAATAACAGCAATGAGTACATATTTTCAAAGGGTGGTTCAGGGAAGAATTTATGATGCCAGAGATTCAATGGTCAGGCTCACAAGAAATCAATCAGCAGGTTTCTTCAATGGCAACATATTCTTTCATTATGAGCCTTATTATCAGAACACTGATTCAGAAACTTATCGTAGCCTTAGATCAAGAACTTCTCTTGCCGAGGGAGGCACTAGCGGCGTTTACAGAATGGAATATGATGATCTTTCAAGAATAATGACAACAAGCGTGACAAAGCCTCCAAGGGAAGCAGATAGGGAATATGAATAGTACGCTAGTTTAGAGGGAAAAATGTTTAAGGTAAATTTGAAATTTTGGAAAAATAATAAGGCTCAAAGCATTCTGGAGTACTCATTAATAGTCGGAATGGTTACGGTTATATTTTTTAATATGGGGACGTTCCTTAAAAGAGGCACGCAGGGAATGATAAAGACAGTTGCCGATCAAATTGGAACTCAAAGGAATGCGGATCAGATTTTTGACATAGAAGAAGGGTTCATGGTAAATGCTTTTGTTGATGTTGACGCGGCAACAGAAACAACAAGAGGAGAAAGTGCTGGCGTCGTAACTCATTACTATAATGATCGGATGCATTCTGAATCAACGACTGAAACAGGTTTAGGTTTTCAAGAGAACGATTAAAAAAGTGAAGTTGCTATTGAAACAGGAGATATTATGTTTAAACTAATAAAAAAAGGGCAAACATCAATGGAGTTTCTGGTCTTGATGACAGTTATTCTTGCAGCTTTTTTATCAATAGGTAATTATTTTAAAAGAGGATTGCAGGGAAGATGGAAAACTGCAGTTGACGAACTAGGAGAACAGTATGATCCTAGAACGGGAAACACAATGGTCGTCCATAGGATAGTTTCAAACACGGACACGCAGATCATTTCTTTAAACACATCTGAAGGTTGGTGGACATCTCGAAGAGATATGACAAATGTTGTTGAAACAAAATCTGGATATGTTTCCTCTGGGGCATATTAAGTTTATTTTCAAGGTTTTCAGAAGCTGATGGTTTTAGGGGCGATATGAACTTATTTAGAAAGAAACGTTATTTTAAGCTGGTCAAAGAATCGGGCCAAACCGCAATGGAATTGGCGGTTTTTGGATCAATATTTATTTTTACGATGGGTCTTATTGTTCGAAGCGCGCTTGGTTATGGATATCAGCAGGGCCAGGCTTTGAAGGCAATGAGAATGGCAATGAGAATGTCGTACATGTACACTTCAGGACAGATGGGAAGTCATGGCGATAATAATGCTTCAAGAAATTCGGCTGCGGTTGTTTTGATCGAAGACAGGCTAACTGCCTCAAGCGCGAAATATGGTACAGTCGATAGAGTTCCTTACATGCTGTCAGGATCAGGCACGCACAGCAGAAACCTATTTCTTAACATTGATTCCAATGAAAATTTCAGTTTATCAGTTACGGACTATTGGATAAATGGTCAACATTTTCCTTTTTCAAGCGCCAGTTTTACAAACATTGGAGGGTTAGTCGATGGACATCCTACATGGCAAGACAATTGTGCAAGATTAGCATCGGGCGCTATTGTTGGCTGCGTTGCTGTTTACGAGAAAATTCCTAATCACCCTGGCATAGATGATTGGGATGCAGGCTGTGACGCGTGTTTTGATCTTGACAGAGATGGAGACTCGAGCGAGGTGCCAGTAGCAATGAGGTCCAATTTCTCTTGGCAATGGAAAATCAGATATGCTTTTGAAACTAAAGCTGGAGGAGGAACGCTTCTTCCTGGAAACGTTGCGATGGAAACATCACAGGTGTCTTATGATGTTGATGGAGATTACATGGAAGAAACGGTTTACAGCGTAACTTCAGATGCAAACGGAGTTGTTACTTCAATACATGCTATTGATTATGGTGCTGGAGATATTGATGGTACTTGGGAAGAAGGGGACCCCGGTGAACGGCCAGGTCTTCAAAGAGATACGGAGGTCTTTACATTCTTAAGAGGGCAAAGGCCGGGAGAAGAAGGCACTTATGCATTAATAGAAGAAGGACGTCTTTATGCGACCTCTCCAGGAAGACAGTTTATTAGAACAGCCAAAAAGAAAGATCAGGTTGATATTATTCAAAGGGAGGTACTGTTAAGCAATTTTACACCCGGGAGGTTCTGTAATGCTGATCGAACGGTCCCGCCTTTTGTTGGGGACGATACTAGCGTGCCAAATCCCATTGAGGTTTGTGTTAACATGCGGCAAGAATGTTTTGGCGGGAATACGCCTCTTACCTGCATGGCAATTAGAGACAGGTACATTTTTATTAGGAGCAGAATAGCGGATAGACGTGGACGTAGATGGGTTACTGATACAACCGACGAACCGTACGTTGAATTTATGCGATAAGTACTTTGAACAGAGAAAAAAGGGAAAAAGTCAATGTTTTTAAAAAAGGCAAAAAGATCTAAGGGTCAGGTTTTGATAGAATTTACCTTCTGTATGTTCATTATTCTTTTGATGCTGTGGAGCATGGTACAGATCATGGGATGGGTTTCAAGGGACCCTGTTGCAAGAAGACAGGCGCATCATGATTTGTTAAGGTCGGGAGGGTCGATTGGGCAGCAGCTGGATACGTATTTTTACGAGCCTATCCCGCTGAACGCGATTTGGATGCCATAATAGTTCTGGATGTTTTGTTGTTGGTTAATGATAGAAAGACAGTGTTGGAACAGAGAGATAGAAAAAGAATTAAAGCTTTTTAAAAGATTTGTTTTTGATGTAGAATAGAAAAAATAGTTTTTAAAGAGGTATGTGAATTGATACAGAGAATAAACAAGCACATCTTGGCGCTTAAAAAGAAACTGAATTGCTCCTTAACCAAAAAGAGGAGTTCTTTAGGAAGAGCCTCTGATTCTAAAGGGCAAGTTGCGATCATACTGATAATAATGACAGCAGTCGCCCTTATTTTTTATGCGGTTACTTTAAATCTTGGACGGCTTAGCGGCGCAAAGACGCTGACTTCAATGGCTGCTGAAAAAACCGCTAGTGTACTTGCTTCTCAAATGGCAAGTTATGCTCAAAAGCTTGTTAAAGAGAACCTTAAGGGAAGTCTTCAGGTTTGTGATAAGACCAGTCTTTTTACGGCAATTATTTCCATGATCATTGTTGTCATTATTGCGGTCATCGCTATTATTCTGGCCCCTGTAACTAGTGGGGGGTCTGCTGCGGTGGCAGGGTATATCATTGCCTTTGCGATTGTTGCGATAATTCTTTCTATTGCATCAGTTGTCATGCAGGCAACGGTAGTTCAGCCTGGCATTACTAGCATGTGGAACAAGATAATCGGTGAGACGATGTCGCTTAAGAATCAATTTGTCGAAAGTGGTGTTAGGACAGCCCTTCAAACAGTTATTACTGATCCGGGTGAGGTTGCCGATGTTTATGATATGGATACTGATAGAAATTGGGGTTTTACGGGGCTTGTGCCAAATGATATGGTTTCAAGATTTGGTTTTTATTACACCCAAAGACTCAACAGAATTCAAACTCCGGATGGTACTGAGATCCTTGCATTTATTAGGGCTTTAGATGATTTTATGCATGGCGATTGCCTGTATGATGCTCTTTATGCGTCAGATTGTCATGCTGATAATGACGGAGACGGTAACCCTGATCTAGTCGATGAGGCGTGGGGATTGTCTGACCCGCTATTTGTTAATGGTGTGTGTACTACTGTTGGTGCGGCGCATCCGGCATGTACGGTTACGCCAACGCTTTCTGAGGCAAATTTTTGTTGTGCTCCTGTTGGCGCGGTTGATCCTCTTTCAGGAACAGATGTTACTTTAAGGCCCGTTTGTTGTGATATTGGGGCAGGTCAATGTGGAGAGTCTGTTTCGTGCGGGGCGCCTGCCCAGCAAGTGGCGCCATTCTCTAACGGCAACATCGTAAATGGTAATCAATACAAATGGATTTTTGATACAGGTGTTGAGAATAATTACAATAATGACCCATCAGTTCCAAATGTGACCTTCTGTCTTCAAGCAGACCCGAATGATTGTTGTGGGGCTCTTTCTGCAACTTGTGATCAAATCAATCTTGGTGTGGCAGATGTCGTGTGGGAAGATCATCCAAGAAACAACGAAGGCTCTGCAGGAGATGATGGCGCAGATAACCCATACTATTGTCCACAAGATTGTTACAGGTCTCTTCGGGAACAGATCGGAAGGGATGATGAACACAGGCTTTATCGCAAGAACCCCGGTGACAGAAGCCTGATTGTTCAAGTAGGGGATACTAACTCTTTTATTGAGGAAGATGTCACTGGCTTTTTTGAAGGGTATGCTCCTGACGGCGATGATGGCAAGAAAGGCGTTTACCCTGTTTTTTGGAGAATGGCTAACTGGGGCTGGGACCTAAGTATTGGTGCCTCAGCAGCAAACAACTGCTTCTGGGATGCAAATCCTGCTTGTGTACCTGCGGGGCCATTGGAGCATCCTGAGTTGGAAGCCAATAGATTGTCAGTAGTAGGACTGCCTCGTGCTCCAGCTACACTTACTTATGATACGACATGGGTCGTTCCTTCACAAGCACAAAACAGTGCAGTTGCAACAGATCCACCGATCGCTGTTGACAGGATAAGAATTCCTAACGACGTCATTGCTGCAGCTGGTGCATGCGCCCAGGATGCTTTTGATGATCTTGTTGTCAATCCCGCTTTAGGTTTCTGGAAGCAAGGTTCTGATAGATTTTGTTCAGATGGAGATGTAGCCAGTGATGCAGAGTGGCCGTATTTTGGGAATTGTGACAAGTCAGAGGGAGGGGTATGTGCGCCATGTCTCTGTTGGGAACTTGATGATCTTGGTAATTGGATTGCCTGTACTACAGATGATGACGGTAACGGCAATGTCTTGACCTATGACTGTCCATGCTGCAAAATGCCTTGTGAGCAGTTGGATGAAAACGGGGTGCATCTTGTTGTTCCCGCTGGCGATCCGGATAATCCTGCAGATTGGACATGCGACAATGATTGGGGTGATGGAGATGGAAGCAATCAGACAGTGCCTGCTGACTGTGCTTGCGGGGACGCTTTAGCTCAGCCTGCAGCTAACTGGCCGGAAGATGTTTTAGAGGACGTTTATTATGGGCTTTCTGAATTTTTGCGGTTCGGTACGACATTATTAATGAAAGATAAAAAATCGCTGATCAATAACTTTGATTCCTGGTATGAAGATCTTGCCCCGTGGATAGAGCCTTTAAATCCTCCTGCCGACAGGACATCTGTCCCGGCATGTTACAACTGTTATGGAACAGCTGCTAACCCAACAGAGGGTATTTTGTGGCAATGGTTGACGGCTCTCGCTGAAATTAGGGATAGGGTGGACTTGCTAAGGGTTAGCCATGTTGCACAAGTAGGTTTAGGCGGCTTGTGTGGAGATGCGTGGTGTGTTCCAATGCCTGGATGTGCTACTTTTGCAGGCGCCCATGAAGAGCATGATAAAGAAGAAAACACTTTTGATAGTAATGTCAACGGAGTGACCGGAGATATTGAAGACGTTGCCGCTTGTCTTGATTACAATATTAACGATCAGAGGATTTTGTTGGCAGTGGATCTAGCTGATGTTGATGGCGACCTTGATTTTAATGAATATCTGCCAGTTTCAATAATAACCGGAGGTGCTGACCCTGGTGTTGCAACGGGTAATGCTCAGAAGTTTAAAGGATGTTGGGATTATTGTAATGAAGCTAATTGTGAGTTCTTGCCGAGGTCATTAGTTCCAGGTTTTGATTCAATTGCTTTTCAAGCGAGCAATGATGCCGTAGTGCTAGCTCTTGAAAATTGTAGGGACACTCTAGGGGTTTCTACTCTTGTACCACCGGCACCGGACGATCCTGACATGTCCGTTGCAGATTGTCAGACTGTTTGCGGAAGCCTTTTCCCAGGAGGTACTGATCCTTATGGCCTTAATGCTGCTCCGTACACTGTTCCTGTATGGGTAAATCCTATTGTCAACTGGATTACTCAATGTAATGTAGAATGTAGTAACTGGTGTTCAGGAGGGGCTGCTACTAATTTTAGAACAGCCGTTTTATTAGCTGCTGCTGCGGTTCCGCCTTATCCAGGAACAATGGATGCAGTGGATAGTCAAATGTTTATCAATTGTGCAAACTCTTTGTTTAACCCTGTTGTCGGAGACGGCCCGATCGGTGCGGTTAATTGTGAGGCATTTTGTGCTCATGATCCGAGAACGGGACCACTAGACCCAGCTTTTATCATTGACCATAACATTCTGATCAATTTCTTCGGAATGGCTGCGCCAATGTCACCTTGGGTGCCGAGCGTTCCAGAGGTACCGGTTCCGGAGCTTGCGAATGCGGGGTCTTGTTCTTTTTGGTGGGACGGGGCAACTGATGCGGGAGCAGCGCCTGGTTTTAGACAGGGAATACTTGATGCCATTGTTACTGCGGGTGGTTCTTGTGCCGATGTTGCTCCTGGAGGGTACAAAGACCTGGTAGATCAGAGCTACCAAGAGGCTGAAAACCAAGTTGCAAAATTTACGGTCAGAATGAATTTCCTTGAGAACAGAATACCCGAAATTAAAAATATTGAAGAAGTTTTTCAAACAGCTGAGAACAAATTTAGTGATTTCTTAAATGGTCCTGCGCAAGACATTATTCAGTACAGAATTAGTTATGAGGATGGTACGGACAATGGTTTGCCAAGTGCCGCTGTCTATTATTGGCAAAGCCCGCCTCTTAATGAAACGATGGGAGTCGGCTCTGGGTCTTGGCACGTTGTACGGGTTGATGTCAGGACTCCTGGAAGATGTGAGGGAAGGTGTAATCCTTCGCAGACGGGACCTCAAGAATGGCCGAGCATTAAAACTGAGACGCACAACTGGGGAACAAAGAGATGTTTCTTTATTATTAACTACGTTGGTACTGTAAAGGCTCGTGTTACTAGGGTAGATCAAGACCAGACCAACTTGGGCAGGACATTCTTCCCTAATGGTGTGCCGATCTGGGATTTTAGATTTAACCATCCTTTAAGGCCACAGACGGGAACGGCTTTTGATTTTAACCCGCTTGGCAGGGTCTGTTCCGGCGGAGGGGCGGCTGTTTGTCCTAATGGGGCTTGTGAAGTCGGGGAAAATTCAGGCTCCTGTTGGCAGGATTGTCCCCTTTGTCCAGATGGTGTTTGTGCAGGGGGAGAGGATGCTGTGTCATGTCCTCAGGACTGTCCAGCTCCAACAGGTTTTTGCGGTGATGGCATTTGTGATAATTTGATTGGGGAGCACCAAACAAGCTGTCCTAAGGATTGCGGAGCTGTTACAAGCTGTTGTGGGGATTTGATGGTTGATAACCCTCCGGCTTCAGCCAATGTTCCGGCCGCATACATTAATACTTTCCCTGATATGGGCGGAGGAGTTAGGAAGATCTACAGCGGGGCTTTAATGATGGATAAGTCTGTTTCAGATGGAAGCGCTGCTGACAATAGTGAATGCTGGCTTACAGTAAACAGGTTGTTGACCCGCGGGGTTTCAAGTGAAGCTTGTGCAAGATATTATTGGGAAGGAAATGGTTTTTCGCACAGATTTGTTGATTGTGTCGATTGGTAATTTGGCGTGTATCTTGCAGTGAATAATGTTTAGTGAAGCAGTCGCGCTTGTTGATGTTTATTAAAAAGTTGAAAGATCAAGGATTTTAAGTGTTGACTAGAAATAAAAAAAAATTAAAAGCGCAGGCGGTTTTCGAATACATCATGTTGATAGTATTTGTTCTGTCCGCTTTTTTAATTTTTCAAAAATACATTGCACGAGCAATTTCAGGAAGATGGAAACAAGTAGGGGATTCTTTTAGCGACGGACAATCTTTTGATCCTGAGACAACCCTTGAGTGTGCTACCTTTGGAGCGGTTCATGACACGGAAGATGCACGATTTCCTGAAACCGAGGTCTGGTACAGGGTGGATTGCTTTGATGCGAACTGTATGACTCCTTGTT
Source organism: Candidatus Omnitrophota bacterium (assembly GCA_018812705.1). Taxonomy (GTDB): domain Bacteria; phylum Omnitrophota; class Gorgyraeia; order Zapsychrales; family Zapsychraceae; genus Zapsychrus_A. The sequence continues at coordinate 346 of JAHJCZ010000097.1, read as the reverse complement.
ATCATGACCCAATAGATGCCCCTCAATGCAAGGCCTGTATCATGGCTTGTCAAGATCCTGACTGCAATTAAGGTACTGTTCTTTTTTTTACATCGAAATAAAATTTTGGAGCCTTATTTTTTAAGTTGGGAAATATTTCTTTTTTAATAAAACACAATAAGAAAAAAGAAGCTCCTCTCAGAAAGAGATCGAGGGAAGCGTTTTTGAAAATTAACAATAGAATGGGCCTGATTTCACAGAGGGTATTGATTAAAAAAGTCGCCTTAGCTGTGCAGTCAGGTTTTTGCTTTTCCGGATCAATTATTGACTGAATAAATTTTTCACATTCAATTTTGATTTTTGTGTT
>JAHJCZ010000009.1 GCA_018812705.1 Candidatus Omnitrophota bacterium | reverse complement strand
TTGTTCTTGTCTTGGCTTTAATGATGAAAAAGGCAACAGGCCCGTATTGGCTTGGTCCGAATTCTGATCCGGCATACCAATATCTTATAAATTCTCTTCATGTCCTCGAAGCAAAAACTCCCAGCCATTTCGAACATCCAGGGACAACCCTTCAGATATTGGGGGCAATTGTTTTTAAGTCTTTCCACCTTTTAGATGATAACACCACAATAATTAAGGCAGTTTTAACGAATCCAGAGATCTATTTAAGGGCCATATTTCTGTCGATGCTAATTCCTTTTATTTTGATATTGATTGGAATTGGGTTGTATTCTTATTCAAAATCGAAAAGCATATTGTTTGCATGTTTGATACAGTCAACAGGATTAGTGTTTTGTAAGTTTTATAATATACATATAATCATGCCTCCGATAGTGAATATTAGTCCGGAGATGCTTATTATTGTTGCCAGTTATCTTTGTGTTTTTTTAGTGCTTAAACTTTATTTTAAAGAAAGTAAAAAATGTTTATGGGAGTCTATTGCATTTGGGGTGGTTTGTGCCTTAGGATTTATAAGTAAAACAACATTTATACCTGTGCTTCTTTTGCCCGTAGTTCTCTTACCTGGATTACGACAAAAACTTATATTTTTCATTACGTTTATATTTTCTTCAATAGTTCTTACTTTTCCGGCAAGAGCGGCTTATTCTAAAATGTTCTACGGATTTAAAGGTCTGGCTATTAATAAATATAAATTTGATTATGGGGCAGCAGAAAAGGGCATTATTGATCTAGATCAAATGATCAATAATTTTATTTCTATTTTTAAATTCAAGCCATTTTGGGTGATTGCGGTTTTGGCATCAGTAATAGGAATGATCGTTTATTCTGTTCTGAGGCAAAAAGATACTTTTGTCGACCCTGAAAAATACAAAAGGATCTTTAAATACATTTTAACAATCACACTTGTTTCTTTAGGCCAGATATTGATAGTATCAAAGCATTATGGTGCGCATTATTTAATTCCAGCAATAAGCCTGCTTGGTCTGCTTTTGGGATTTTATTATTTAGCGATTCGTGAAGTGGGCATAAAAAAAAGTATAATTGCCTTTCTTTTGATCGCAGGTATTGGTGTCCAAACAGCGCAGGCATTTGTTCATTATAAAAATTTATCAGTTCTTCATAAGGATCTTTATGAGTTTTCCAATAAGGTGCATAAGAAGTATGATAAGTGTCAAATAATCGAGTATTACCGTGCATCTTCAAAGAAATTAGCTTTATTTTATGGAGATTCAGGGTGTGGTAAAAGAGAATATTCGCAGATTCTTAAACAAATGTATCCAGGATCATATTTCTACCTTTCAAGGGATAAGGAGTTTAGGACATTTGATAAAATAACGCGGCTTGATTCAATTGATCTTAAGACCAATTGCGTGATGGCCTATGGCAGCCGAGGAGAGACTTTTGACGGGTTTGTTGATTCTCAAGAGATAGAGTTTATTAGAAATGAAGGCATTTCCAGAATTAAAAAAATTGCCTCCACTGAGTCAAGGCTGATGTTTTATGCTGCAAAGCGTTTTGAGGGAGAAAAACAATATGACAAGGCTTTTTATGCGGCCTATAAAGCGATGCAGGCAGGGATTCCCAATATAAATCAATATGTGTATGAATTAGGAAGTAAAGCTGGGATTATCGGGAAAGAACAATGAGATCTTGGAATGATAAAAAAGTTATTGTGACTGGCGGCGCGGGATTTCTCGGACAGGTCTTGGTCGAGAACCTGAAGAAGCGTGGGGCAAAGGAAATATTTGTCCCTAAAATAGAAGAATATGACCTGAGAAAATTAAGTGCTATCAAGAAAATGTATAAGAAGGCAAATGCTGATATTGTGATACATCTTGCGGCTGTCGTAGGCGGCATTGGCGCGAACAGAGAAAATCCTGGAAAATATTTTTATGATAACTTGATTATGGGTGTTCAGCTTTTAGAAGTTGCAAGGCATGTCGGTATAAGCAAATTTGTTTCTATTGGAACGATATGTGCTTATCCAAAGTTCACAAAAGTGCCTTTTAAAGAGGATGATCTTTGGAATGGATATCCTGAAGAAACTAATGCTCCTTATGGCCTAGCAAAGAAGATGCTGCTTGTTCAATCTCAGGCATACAGAGAGCAATATGGTTTTAACTCTATTTTTCTTCTTCCAGTTAATTTATATGGCCCAGGTGATAATTTTTCTCCAAAGTCATCCCACGTAATTCCAGCTCTTATTAAGAAATGCATTGATGCTAAGGCAGAAGAAAAAGATGAAATCGTTGTCTGGGGTACAGGAAAAGCAACGAGAGAGTTTCTCTATGTTGATGATGCAGCTCGCGGTATTATTTTGGCGACAGAGAAATATAATAAGTCTGACCCAGTGAATCTTGGTGCCGGTTTTGAGATATCTATCAAGGATCTTGTTAATTTGATAGTAAAGCTTACTGGATTTAAAGGAAAGATTGTCTGGGATAAAACCAAACCTGATGGACAACCAAGAAGATGTCTGGATACTAGCAGGGCTAAGAGGGAATTCGAATTTGTTGCAAAAAACAAATTTGAATTAGG
>JAHJCZ010000096.1 GCA_018812705.1 Candidatus Omnitrophota bacterium | reverse complement strand
GGAATACTTTTTTGCTTGTTGCTATTGGTTGCTTTTCCGAGTTTTTCTTATCCTCCTGTGAGTGATTATTGGTCAACAATGTTTTACCCTTTTCACAGCTTTGAAAACCTGCCCGGAAAAGTTTGGATGCATGTTTTGAACATCGATCCTTGCGAGCAAATGCGGTATCAGCCATTATCTCGATTATATTATTATGTTCTTCATTGTTTTGTTGGTTCAAATTTCATGATCTTTAATATATTAAATTTTTTGATGTATTTTTTGAGTATGCTCTTGATCTACAGGTTTATTTTGTACTTTGTTGAAGATCGGGTAATGTCTGCTGCTTTTATTGGAACTTGCGCATTTTTATTTACACATTTTGATATTCTTTTATGGTCTTGTCACACCTATATTATTTTTGGCCTTATTTCTTTTCTATTTGGGTTCATCAACTATGTAAAATTTGTTAAAACAAAAAATACTTCATTTTTGTTCTTTGTCGGTGCTTTGTTTCTTATTGGAATGTGGTCTTATGAGGCATTTGCTTTATGGCCGTTAGCAATAATCTTTTTATCTAGTATTAAAAATTTTAAGAATGATTCAACTAAAAAGAAATTTTGGCATGCAAAAATTAATTTTATTTTTTTGGGCATGATATATGCATTATATTTTGGAGCATACCTCTTTACAAGGGCAATAAACACATATTCGGCACCAACATATAAGATATCAAGTTTTTTTAATCTTAGTAGTTTTGTCTATGCGTCTTTAAAAGTTTTATTTAATTTTTTATATAATACTGTTTTTGTTAATGTTTTGCCTTTTCTAGCTTTTCCTTTGAATGTTTCTGAAAATATTTATATGAGAGGTCCTATTTTGGAGTTTATCAATAATGAGAATGGTTGGATCATATTTATAATTGGGACTTTTGTAGGAATCATGCTGACTGTATTATTTATTTGGTTAAAAAATAAAAAATATTATGAAGAAATGAAAATCGTAGGATTTTTGGCATTTCTTATGTTGTCTGAGCCATTTGTTATATTTTTCTTTAGAGAAGCCAGCAATCCTTCAATTTATAGTTTGACAGAATTCAGGTATCAATATGTCCCGAACATAGTGTTTGCTTTAGTCCTTATATATGCAATATGTAAAATAATGAGGTCTTCTAAAACTATGAGAAAGGCAATATTTGCTTTGTTGGCTTTTGTTTTTATTGGGAATATTTATTTTTCTAACAAAGTTATTAGTATCTACAATTCCGACTTGTCTAATTTAAAAAAGGTGTTTTCTTCAGTTCGCACAGGAATAAAAGATGGTTTAATAAATAATGAGAACAATTTATATATTGATAAAAATATTCATGAATACTTGCCTAGTTTATGTTGGAATGTTTATATGGGAGAACGGTTTATAAAGGAAGGTAATTATAAATGGTTGTTCTCAAAGAAGGAGCTAGCATATTTTACTGAAGATATTAATGCTGCAAAATGGATCATTGATAAGGACACCTTTTATGTTGTTGAGAAAACGTTTGAAAATTTAAAAAAGGAAGGTAAATTTATTTCTAAGGGAAAGGGTGAACAATACAGAGAATTAGGTTACTATTATATGGATAATAGTGATTTTCATAATGCTGTAATAATGCTAGAGAAGTCTTTTATTGAGGATCCTGGTAATGAGGATGCCAGAAAAGCTTTAGGTGAAAGTCAGCAGAAATTTTAAATAGAAACGATAAGGGGCAGGTTAAAAATATTAAGGGTTTGGGGAGGTTATATAGTGGAAGAAAAAATATTAAATGATCAAGATGTATCAATTGAAGAAATTAAAATTTTAAAAGAGCAAGCTAATAGATTAAGAAAAAAGGTTTTAGAAATGGCAGTTAATGCTGGTGCCGGTCATGTAGCACCTTCTTTTTCTTGCATGGAAATTCTTGTGTCACTTTACTATGGGGGAATACTTCGCGTTGATGGCAAAGACCATAATTGGCCAGATAGAGATAGGTTTATTTTAAGCAAGGGACATGCCGCTCCAGCTTTGTATGCTATTTTAGCGGACCTGGGATTTTTTCCTAAATCAGATCTAGATAGTTTTGCTAAGAATGGAAGTCATTTAGGTTGTCATCCAGAAAATTCAACCCCTGGAATAGAGGCTTTTACCGGATCTTTAGGACATGGTTTGTCTATTGGTGCTGGCTTAGCTCTTGGCGCAAAATTGGATAAAAAAGATCATTCAACAGTTATATTAATGGGAGATGGAGAGTGTCATGAAGGTTCTGTATGGGAAGCTGCTATGTTCGCCGCTCAATATAAATTGAATAATTTGATAGCTATTGTTGACCATAACGGGCTTTCTGCGACAGGGATTTTAGACCAATACTTATCTGTTTCTCCTCTGCAAAAAAAATGGGAAGCTTTTGGTTGGGATTCGATAAGCGTACAGGGTCATTCTTTTAATGAATTGTTGCATGTACTTAGGGAAAATTCTTCCCGAGAAAGATCTAGACCACTTGCTATAATTGCTTTAACAACTAAAGGAAAAGGGGTTTCATTTATGGATAATAGTCCAATATGGCATTATAGAGTGCCTCTTGGGGAACAGCTTGATATTGCACGAAGAGAGTTAAATCTAGAAAGTGAGGAGCTATAATGAGTCACTGGACTGCGGGGATGAGAGATTCTTTTTTTCAATCTCTTTATGAAGAAGCAAAGAAAAATCGCAATATAATTTTAGTAACATCTGATACGGGGGCAATATGTCATGATGAATTCAAAGAAAAGATCCCTGATCAATATATAAATGTTGGCATTGCAGAGCAAAATATGATTGGCTTAGCAGCTGGTTTGGCTCAAACTGGTAAGATAGTATATGTTTATGCAATAGTTCCCTTTGCTACCATGCGATGCTATGAACAGATCAGAGTTGATTTGTGTTGCATGAACTTGCCGGTTAGTATAGTCGGTATCGGAGCAGGCCTTGATTACTCGACATTGGGTGCCACACATCATGGAACTGAGGATATTGCATTAATGCGTTGTTTGCCTAATATGGAAATTTATAGCCCAGCTGATGGACTGATGGCGGATCTATTGGCAAGACAATATGACAATCAAGCTGGACCAAGATATATAAGATTGGATAGAGAAGGATTACCCTTGGTATATGAGAACGACTCTGAATTTGATCTGTCTAAAGGTTTTTCGGTTTTAAGTAAGTCAAAAGAATTATACATTGTTGCAACTGGAAGGATGGTTTATAGTGCATTGCAAGTTGCAAAAGAGCTTTCTTTACATTCAATTGAGGTAGGTGTTATTGATTTGTTTAGAATTAAACCGCTAAATAAAGAAGAAATTTGGGAAACTGTAAAGGGAGCAAGGTGTCTTATAACCCTAGAAGAGCATTTTATGACAGGTGGTATAGGCACTGCTATTTCTGAATTGATCGCTGTTAAGAAAAATACACCCGCATTTAAAACCATAGGAATACCAGATAAGTTTTGCGGGATATATGGAGATAGAAAAGATTTGCAAAAGTCATACGGTCTCGATGTTGAAAGCTTAAGTAATAATATTAAAACATGGTTAAAAGAAATTTAATGCGGAGATGGTATTTCTTTTTGTAAGAAACTGTCTTTTTATTTGTTTTGGAAGAAAACAATAATCTTATGTCATATAAAAATCATTTCCGCACGATAGCCTCATTTCTGGTAACGGTTATTATGTTTTTTCTTTTATTTAAAAAAGTACCATTAGACCAGGTGTATTTATCAGTAAAGAATTCAGACATAAAATTAATTTTACTTATTGTTATAGTAGCACTGTTCAACGGATTTTTTGTTTCCGCGTTAAGATGGAAGCTCATTCTTAAAGTAATGGGATTCCATTTATCGTTTAAAGAAGCTTTCTTTGTAAAAGTTGCTAGTGACCCGATCATAGGAGCTGTCCCTTTAAAGATTGGAGAGATATCGCGTATCTTGTACTTAAAAAAATTCAATGGAATTGCGCCAGAAAATACAGCGTTTTCTATATTTACGGAGTATATTCTAAATATTTTGACATTGGTTTTCTTTACTATTTTAGGAGTTCTTGTTATTTTTATTAAAGGGTTGGATCCTATGCTTGGCAATCAGCCTGTTTTAGCTCTTTGTTCTATAAGATTGGAAAAGTTTTTATCAGGAGTTAAATGGATAACTTTATTTAAACAGCGATTTTTAAAATGTTTTAAAAATGAAAATATTTTCAAAAATAAAAATATTTTGTTTTTGAGCTTTTGGTTTGGATTACTAGAAATAGCATGTTTCTTTTTTTTAGCCAAAGCTATTAATGTGGACTTGCCTTTTTCAGAAGTACTTCTTTGCTTGCCCATTATCATATTGCTGAGTAGCTCTCCGATAACATTCTTAGGGTTAGGAATGAGGGAAGGGATCGTTATTTTACTTTTTCAGAAATATGCATCAGCTCAAAATTT
>JAHJCZ010000095.1 GCA_018812705.1 Candidatus Omnitrophota bacterium | reverse complement strand
TTATGATGCCAATTGTCAGCCATAATATCTTATTTTTCATTTATAATTCACTTCCTTTTCAATAGTATCGATCAATCCGCACAACCCTGCTTCTTCAGAAATAGATTCTAAAATTTGGTCTTCTTCTTTAGTCTTGATATCAATATTTTCTAGTGTATTTAGGCTCAATAAATGCCATGTAACAGCAATAGCAATGCAAAAAAGCAAAAACTTCACTGCAAGGATGGGAACGATCCATAAAGCACTATATGAAATTGTCGACCATAATAAGGTAATTGATATAATCTTAGTTTTTTTAGGAATTGCTCTATACTTACAATAATTATAAATATAAGGACCAAACCACTTATGAGTCATGAGCCAGGAGTGAAGTCGTTTAGAGCTACGCAAAAAACAAGCTGCAGCTAGAAGCAAAAATGGTGTTGTCGGTAAAAGAGGTAGAAATATTCCAGCAGTGCCTAAAGCTACTGACAAAACACCAACACAAACAAGAAGATATTGAATAAATATTTTTTTAATCATTTTACCATCTCAGTTAAAATACAAGTCAGCGCCCTTTTTAAATAAATCAGGGCGCTGAACTATTTTTAAAAATCACTAAAAACGATCTAAATTCATCACCTTTGTCCATACTGATACGAAATCAGCCACGAACTTTTCCTGAGCATCTTGGCATGCGTAAACTTCGGCGACAGCTCTAAGCTGTGAGTTGGAACCAAATATCAGGTCAATACGAGTCGCTGTCCACTTTTCATCACCTGTGACACGATCAAAACCTTCAAATACATCTTCGTCTTCTGATGTTGGTCTCCATGCGGTTCCCATATCAAGCAAGTTCACAAAGAAATCATTAGTAAGCGATTCTGGTCGTTCAGTAAGAACACCATGTTTTGATTGTTTATAGTTCGCATTTAAGACACGCATACCTCCAATGAGAATGGTCATTTCCGGAGCTGTCAGTGTCAAGAGTTGAGCTTTATCAAGGAGAAGATGCTCTGCACCAATACTGAATTTAGCTTTAAGAAAGTTACGAAAACCATCAGCCATTGGCTCAAGTACTGAAAACGAATCGACATCAGTTTGCTCTTGCAATGCATCTGTACGGCCTGGGGTAAACGGCACCGTTACATCATGCCCGGCATTCTTTGCCGCTTGTTCAACGGCAGAGCAACCACCCAAAACAATTAAATCGGCGAGTGAAACTTTTTTGTTGCCTGATTGAGATTCATTGAATTGTTTTTGGATGTTCTTAAAAACTTCAAGCACTTTTGCTAACTTTTCTGGCTCATTGGCTGTCCAATTCTTTTGTGGTTCAAGCCGAATACGAGATCCATTTGCCCCTCCTCTCATATCAGAACCCCTGAAAGTGGAAGCTGATACCCAAGCGGTTGATACCAGTTGAGAAACAGATAATCCGGATGCAAGAATTTTACTCTTAAGAACAGAAATATCCTTATTATCAATAAGGTCATGGTCAACAGCAGGTACAGGATCCTGCCAAATAAGTTCTTCCGCAGGGACTTCTGGTCCAAGATAACGTGAACGAGGACCCATGTCACGATGAGTCAACTTAAACCATGCTCTGGCAAATGCATCTTGGAATTCATCTGGATTCTCTAAGAAACGCCGCGCTATTGGCTCATAGATTGGGTCGTAACGAAGAGAAAGATCCGCAGTCGTCATCATCGGCCGCTGTTTCTTTGAAGGATCATGCGCATCAATGATCATATCCTCTTCATCAACATCTTTTGCAAGCCACTGCTGTGCACCTGCAGCACTTTTCACTAATTCATACTCATACTTAAATAGTACTTTCAAATATCCTGAATCCCATTTAGTGGGATTTGGCTTCCACGCACCTTCAATACCGCTTGAAATCGTATCGCCGCCCTTCCCACTTTTATAGCTACTTTTCCAACCTAATCCTTGCTCATGAATAGGTGCCGCTTCCGGCTCTGGCCCAACGTAAGTTGCTAGTCCCGCACCATGACATTTACCAAATGTATGTCCCCCTGCAACAAGGGCAACGGTTTCTTCATCATTCATGGCCATACGCGCAAATGTTTCACGAACATCTCTTCCTGATGCAACCGGATCAGGATTTCCATCAGGCCCTTCAGGATTCACGTAAATCAAACCCATTTGGACAGCTGCAAGCGGATTATCAAGGTCTCTTTCTCCTGTATAACGACTATCTGGTTTGTCACTTGTTGCGAGCCATTCTTTTTCAGCTCCCCAGTAGGTATCTTCTTCTGGTTCCCAGATATCAACACGTCCACCAGCAAAGCCAAACGTCTTGAAACCCATTGACTCAAGCGCACAGTTACCAGCTAAAATCATTAAGTCGGCCCAAGAGATTTTTTTGCCATATTTTTGTTTAATCGGCCAAAGTAGACGACGTGCTTTATCAAGATTAACATTATCAGGCCAACTGTTAAGAGGGGCTAAACGCTGATTACCCGTGTTAGCGCCACCGCGACCATCGCCAGCACGATATGTGCCGGCGCTATGCCATGCCATACGAATAAAAAGTCCTCCATAATGGCCAAAATCTGCTGGCCACCAGTCTTGCGAGTCTGTCATTAAAGCATACAGATCTTTTTTAATTGCATCCAAATCGAGCTTTTTAAATTCTTCTGCATAATTAAAATCTTCTTCCATAGGATTCACCTTAGAAGAATGCAGATGCAAAATTTTAAGATCCATTTGGTTCGGCCACCAATCTTGGTTAGACGTACCTTTACTAGGCACATCTTGTCGGGTCTTACCCGTTACAGGACATTTCATCTCACCCATAATGTCTCCCTCCTTTTTTACAACTATTAAAAATTTTATGATTTACAATTTTTACATATCCCTTCTAAAACCACTTTCTTATTAAGAACTTCAAACTCCTTCTTAAGTTCTTGAGGGACAGAAATACTGTCATATGACTTATTGTAGAAATCTATAATTGAATTGCACTTAAGACACCTTAAATGATGATGATTTTTGGTATGCGAATCAAAACGCTTTTTCTCGCCATAACCTTCAACAATCTTGATTATACCAATTTGGTAAAATGACTGCAGCGTCCTATAAACTGTGTCAAATGAGATATGCGGGAATATTTTTCTAATTTTTCTGTAAACGTCATCTGCTGAAGGGTGATCTTTTGATTTGGACAATTCTTCAAAAATTGCAAGCCGTTGATGAGTAATTCTTAAACCACTCTCTTTGCACTTTTGTTTAAATTGCTCAATAGATAAGGAAAGATTATCATTAACCATGTAATTCTTATATAGTAATGATTCTTATTTGTCAACTTTATTTTTTCTCCGATCTATAACCACTCCCCAACGTGGACGAGTTTCGCAACTGGTTATATTCACAGAACAGTGAAATCTAGACATTTACATTAATTTTAAAATTATTACAAAAATTCCAGAAAAAAACAAAATAGACCCGAAGATCACTTCAAATTTTCTAAATTGTTTAGCATATTTTTTTGATAAGGGCTTAAAAAACAAAAACACACACCCAACTATCGTATGAAAAAAAGCATTGCCTAATTCATACAAGGCAGTACCTCCATATTTTTGATCTAGAAAAAAGTATAATGCTGTTACTATCAGTACTCCAAGTACAGCAGATGGACTAGAGTATACTTCATTAAATTTCTTTATTTGCATCTTATTACTTTCAATTTTACTTTCAATGTCTTCTTTTATAATATTCATATCCTCAAATCCAAACAAATGCATTCCAACACCAGATGTTTTAATCTTAATTTCTATAACTTTATCTTCTGTGTTTTTTGAAACAGTTACCCCAATTATGGATGAATACTCAATTTTATTAAATTTTTTATTTACTTCAAATATAATAGTTTCATCAGTTAATGAAACTTTTCGCCTCTTAATCATCTCAGACATAATTCCTGCCTGAGTTATAATAATTGTTTCAAGGATCACGCTTGTAACAATAAAAATTATAACAATACCATTATCAGCTATTTGTCCTCGTACTGGGTCAAAATTACACATCCCGAGTACAAGTAGAGGCATCGTTATTTTTAACAATAAAAATAGCTTTTTCTGTTCACTTATAAAATCATCTGATATTCTAAAAGTTCTATTGCACATTAAACTTGCCTCCACATTTTACCCTTTTCTAAAGTATACCCAACAGAAGTAATTATGTTAATTATAAAAACCTTATTTTTTTATAACCAATACAACGCAATAAATTTATAAACAAAGGTGCCAGGCATTTTATACTGATACACCAACAAAAAAGGCGTTACAACTGAATATTATCAGCTATAACGCCTTATGATGCAAATAACTCCCCGAGCGCGAACAAAATACGAACTTTTTTCCTACAACTGTTTACATTTTTCTGAAAAATATTTGGGATGAAAAGCGTTATTCATTGAGCAATGACATCCATGCTGAAAAAATAAAAACTAATCCCATTATTGAAGCTAAAAAGATTGAAGCCTTAATCTCAAAGAATGCAAACTCTTCTAAAGTTAGCATTGCCAGGAATTTACGAACATCTAGGGCAAGGGTTACTCAAATGCTTAATCTATTAAAACTTGATCCTCACATACAAGAACGAGTCTTACTATCAAAAGATACATATACAGAACGCCAACTAAGGCCACTTACTCGACTGAAATGCCTCGAAAAACAACGGCAATTGTTCCATAATATGTGTCCCACTTTCCCCAGTTTTTAAGACAATTTTAACGTTCACACACAAAAAATCGTTTTAGAAATGTCCTCAGTTTTGGGTACGGTTTGAGTTTTGCTTAAATACTGACTTCAGACCTGTCACATATTTTGCACCCCTTCAAACTGGTCAGAACTCCTCATATCAGCAATGATTATGTTTTTTAGAATAACTTTAATTGACGTTTCTAAATTTGCCTTATAAGATGTTAGAGATCTTCACATAAAGTATCTGGTTATAAGGAAGGTGTGGTCCTATGGACAAAAAGAATAAATCCATCGATGATAAAAAATGGGATAAGGAAAAGACAGTTGATCCGAAAATTCCTTCTGATTACAAAGGACAGTCCATCAATATATCCTTTGGACACAATTTAAGCACCGATGCAACATCAGATGGCGATATCGTAACACGCACCATGAAGTATACGAAATTCAGCAAAAAATTATTAACCAAAAAATCTTATGGTCAGCACATAATATTTCGAGAACCTATCATTTGTCCGGTTTGCAATACCTCTTTAAATGTAAAAATAACGCAATCCCCCTGCTTGCTCGTTGAAAAGCGTGGATTCAAGAATTTACCCAAAGTTTTAAAAAAAATAATAGTAAAAAATTTTACAGATCATGCTTTGGGCTTTATTATATTAGCGGATATTGCTATTGCGCTCATGTTAATATTCGCAACCAATCCCCCAGATCATCCTTTTCGTTCATTCCTATACGAAACTACCGCTATAAATGCCGTTATATTCCTGATCACCTGTTTTGTCGCTTTCCGATATTACTTTAGACCAGTAGCCCTTTTATTTAAGGGAAAGAACATTGCAGAGAAATGCCCTGAAATTAAAAACAAATTGATCGATGTTATTTTAAAGGTAAAGTTGCCAGATATTTTTAAAGAAAGCGAGAATTGTGCACAGTCAGAGATCGATGAGAGTTACAGCTTTAGGCACTATATTGTAGAGAATGATCAATCAGATTATGAAATCATGAAGAGAAAGCAGTCAGCAGATGTGCCATACGAAAACCCTTGTCTGAAACCCGGCATATGGATGCTCGATGTGAGTTGTTAATAACTCAATGATAAATAGGGATAAATAGCATCTGCCCTATTTATTCAGATGACATTTAGTATGCTTAAAAAATATAATCTAATTTAAAGATTCTTGTTCATGCTAATATAAATTATTGAAATGGATGCAAGGTATTACCAATTGGTGGAAATTAACACCAGGAACATATTACAACATATAAGAAAGGGAACTCTTACATGGATCTTAATCAACATATCAAATCCGCAGAAGAAATTCAGGCAACGCGTAAATTTCAGGCAATTGAACAAGCCAATCAAAAAAAACTATCAAAAGAAGAATCACTAGAGCTTTTTATAGATGCAGATCTTGGGTCTATTCAAGTATATGCTATTGTTTTTTCCTTATCATTTCTTGAGGCAATTGACCTTTATCTTAAAACTGCTGCTGGAGCTAATTTTAGCAAAGATTATTTAGTGGATTTATTTAAAGAAGAAATTAAGTTGGACAGAGGTCCCTGGTGGAAAAGATTTTTTAATAAATAAACAATTCACAACTATCAAAAAAGCATATTATCACACCCCATTTATCCCCTTTTCAAAGCTCGTGACATAAAAAAAGACCGCCTAAAAAGACGGTCTTTTTTATAAAAACTCCCCCAAGTTGACGAGTTTTGCAACTTTTTGATGTATGAGTATGAGTCAGAAATTATAATTAAATCTGAATAAATAAAATTATATGTGTCTACCCCATATTTTATTATTTATTTTCATTTCTATAAAATTGTATCATTGCTTTATACGGCTGAAAAGAACTAGTCCCTTCTGAATTTCTACCTGGACCACAACTTCCAGAATTATAAAAACGATCTGCGGATTCCAAAGAAGAGATAATACTCTCGCGATCTACTTCATTAAGTATCTTTTTAGCTAACTTTCGTAACCCTGCTATAGCCTGATTACGAACATTAGGGTCATTATCATTTAACTTTCCAATCATTCTATTGGCAGATAATAACAAATACTTTATACTTTTCGGACCAAATATTTTCTTTAATAAATCACTAAACATTACCAACTCCTCCTTTATTGTTGCCATATTAATGCAAAACGGTAGACATTAAATGCTTTGTAGTTGATATTTTGATAATAAATAGGTCTACTAAATGTCCAAGTTACCCCCTATTCTCTTATTTTATTATCAATTTGGACCACTACTATACATTGCAGTCTTTGCATCTCCTTCCAGTAGCTTTTTAGCAATATATTTATCTCTTTCTGGATTATCTTTATAAATATCCCTAAGCTCATCATAAAAAAACTGAGCATTAAAAGGTTCAAGCAAAATACTGGCACCTATGTCATATATATTTTTTTTAAAAAAAGAATTGATATCCGGAAGAGGACAGTACTTGCTTTGCAATTCAGAGCTCGGAATCTTACGAATGGCAGCATCAAAGGCTTTACTTTTGGTTTCTGTCAGATCTGTGACGATAAATACGCCATCTTCTTTTTTAAGGAACCGACTATTTGCGGGAAACAAAGGCTCGACGGCTTCCGCTGTCCATTTAGATACAACATCATTGTAACGTGTGATAATTATGTTGCACTCCACCCTACGCCTAATAGCATTTGTTGAAAAGGATTTATTAGAAAAGCACTCAAGATCCAAACAGTCTAATTTCGTCAAATCCATTCCACTTACTGTGTAAAGCGCTCTGTCGACAACATCTACCTTCCATTCCACCTTAACTTCCGGACTTCCTGATTTTACCAGACCCGGAATCTTTTTAGATAAACTGTGATCAAGAGAAATCCTACCATACTTACTGTAAAATCTAAAATTCTTTTGAGAATCGTGATCAGCCCACACAAACAAATTGCCTTCTTGTTCTAAACGAATAATTAACTTAGCCACTTCCTGAGATTCTGGGGTAGGCTCATCAGGCCAATGGGATATTACGCGGGATATAATGGCAGCCATTGAAGGAGAAAATGGCGCCGTGAAGAACAACTCACGCAGATCTTTCAAACCTAAAGCACTTCTGAATATCTCAGCCTGACGTTCATACTCGAAGCCTGGATCACTTGCCAAATAAAGATTATATGCCTTGGCAGTATTTTCACTCCGGGCTTTCATTAAACCCTGCTTTTGAAAAATACGTTGAAAAACAGGAATAGCCACCGCTATAAGGCCTGCAACGACCATACCTCCACATACCAATTTCAATAAACGAAAAAAAGCTTGAGAGAGTTGCTTCTCCTCAAGCCATGGGCCAAAAACCAAAGCATAGAACCAGAATCCTGCGAATAAACTAAAAATAATAATGATAAAAAAAAGCAATGCCATCTATGTTACCCTCCATATCTTTAAAATTTGTATTGCTTCATGATACACCAACAAAAAAGGCGCTGCAACTATATATTAATAGTTACAACGCCTTGTGATGCAAAAAACTCCCCCGCGTAGACGAGTTTCGCAACTGGTTGATGAATGAAAACGATCTAAAAATACTGATTTAATGCAAAATAACATTACCTTATACTTAGCCATTACTATCTGAATTATCATTTTCGCTTTTTACTGGCAAAGGCATGTTTTCTGAGGGCATACCCACAACAAATGTGTTACCTGATGAATGTAACATCCTAAGTTGCATTAAAGCAGGATTATTCTTTAGCATATTAGCTGAGTTTGATAAATTCCTTAATGCCGCTGTTTCACCCCTTGCCTTTTCAAGCAATGCTAATCCTTCCTGCCTAGCTTTAGCTACCTGAGAAAATATTTTCTTTAACTCTCCAGGGAACATAATATCTTTAATTTCTGCAGATATTAAAGTAAGACCTATTGCTTCAACTTTTTTTGTCGCTTTCTCAACAACTAGTCCCTCCCCGATCGTGACTCGAAGCGAACAAATTCAAATGTTGTAAGTGAAGTGCTGCCATGCTTTTACAAGTGGCAGAACAAAACTAAAACTTTGTTTCAGGAGTCAAAACCAGAGCTTGTCTCCAAAGGTCACATTGTTTCGCAGAAAGAAATGCGGCATTATTAGTATGTGCAAGCATATGAAAATCCGATTGAAAAGACACTGGAATTTAAGCGGATCATGCGGGAATAAAACCTGAATCAAAACCAACTGGCTCGAAAATTAGGCATTTCGCGCGTGCGGATCTGCCAGCTCTTGAATCTTTTGAAACTGCCTGAAGATCAGCAGAAGTATATTTTGGAATATGGGAAACAGAATATGATTACCAAGCGGAGTCTTCGAATACCGCGTTAAATGATAAAATCTAATGTCTCTTTTCATCATAAAGTCGAACAAGGGAATCTTCCCAATTAAAAGAGGTTGTACCTATCCCGCAAAGAGGCTTAAATGCTTTGATGCATTCAGCATCTATTTGTGCATACTCTTCTAAAATATTTACTATTTCCCCCATAAGCCCGCCAACAATACCATTCGAATCATCTACCCCACCCATCAATTTCTTTTCTAAACGTAAAAGCAACTTCACCAAAAGATCAGCCGTTTGTCGATTAACCGGCAACTCAGAAATTCTCGCTCGCAACCAATTGCATCCTTCCTGAAGTGAATCCTGATTCGCGAACCATGTGCGCGATGGCCCATGATAAGGTTTGATATATTTCATCGATTCTGAAATTGCTTTTTTAACTGCAACCAACTCGTCCTTATTTAATAGCTCCCGCTTATCACTGCATTTAATTTCTGCTACCTGCTGTTTTTCTTCCGCTTTTAAAGGCTTGCCATCCATCACCGCATGCAAAGCCAATGCAACTACATGCTTACACAACGTTCCCCTCTCTCCAAGATAACATGTGCAATCGGCATCCTGATATCGACGCCCCGAGATTGAAACGCGATAGGGCTTTGTTCCCTGAACAATCGCGGAATAATGCCCTCCAAATGCTTCAACTTCGGTCACTTGCCCGCTTTCATAAAGGCCAACCCCACGCTGAAACGTCGCATCGTCAGTGGCGAATTTGATTTTGTTTAAATCGTAACTTAATGGCATAACTGACTAAATTTATTTAAATATTAGCTTATGACCATTTCCCAAATCAAAGGTCTTTCCTTTTATATTTATCTTCTTAGCACCTTTTGGAATTTCCTTAATCTAGTGGCTGC
Organism: Candidatus Omnitrophota bacterium; assembly: GCA_018812705.1. GTDB lineage: Bacteria > Omnitrophota > Gorgyraeia > Zapsychrales > Zapsychraceae > Zapsychrus_A. The sequence goes on along the minus strand of JAHJCZ010000095.1, from coordinate 4,749 downwards.
TCTTTCATTGTAACAGCCAAGCGAACTGCGCTAGCTAAACGAAATTGCAATTCTGCAGCAAATAATTGTTCAATGATGTTATCTTTATTTGATTCTTTCGATCCCATTGCTATATAACTTCCCCCATCACCTTATTGATCCTCTTTAGCGCTGTATCCAAATCAAAGTTTTCCCGCTCATTGACTGTTAAAACATCAAACAACTCATTTTCAATACGGGACTTCATATCTTTAATTTCTTTATCTGAGCGGCCGAGATTTATTTTGTACTTTGCCAGATCAGGATCACCACTGTCCTCTTCTAGCTTCTTAACAAAGAGGTTCAAAACTTGTTTGTCAGACAAATCAAAACCTTGCCTTACAATAAAATCCAGATCATAGAAATCCCGCGGCGCGATTATTTGGCGAATTGCCGCGGCTCTTAATTTTTCACTTACAATTTCTTTTAAAGACAAACAATTCACACTGCCACCATCAAATAAAGGCTCTCCAGTAAACGGATGTAAGAATTTATGCTTCACTTCTCTTGTTTCAGTATCAAGAATTGGATTGAACCGAAGACCAATCTCGAATTTTATCTTCATTTCTTGAGATCGCAGCGCAGATTTATAGATCAAATGATAGGCATACTGTTTAGATACGTTGCGTCCGGCCTTGTCTTTATCTTCAATTTTTAAACCGAACTGTTCAGCATAGGTTTCAATATTATCTTTAATTGGCTGGATACATTTACGACGATTACCGCGAGTCGTGACATATTCAGGCAACTTCATACTAAAGTCTAAATCCTCACTTAATCGATAATAATTATAGTACACTTTATTCAAACACGTTCCGCCCTTAAAAATAAGATCTGAAGACATGTCTTTAATTTTTGAAAGAACCAATGTCAGGTAATAATCTTTTTCAAGAAGCTGCGCAGGAAAACCAGTCTCATTAACCAATCTATAAATCATGTCAGAAAATTTATCTTTATCCTTGTGAAGCATCAATAATAACTCTCCATTTCTTACTTAACGTCCCTTTTCGTGTTTTGCCCAAAGAACTAATTGCCGTATTTTTTATTGATTTTAATAGAGGGATTAAATCTGCATCACATATGCCTATCGATTCAAGCAAAACACCAATCCTTTTTCGAATAGTAACATTAGGAAACCGGCTCGCGTAACTAATGAGTTTCTTTACATTGCATTGCTTTTCTTGAACATTCTTTTTCAAAATATCAGATGCAACAGAAAGACCTCCCACAGGTTTGTTAAAATACAACAAATCTATAAGCGTTCTCTCTTTATCGCTAATCATGACATCTTGTTCTTTTATTTTCATAGATTTGATCCCATACATTCGACTTTCAGAAACCTTTAAGAATTTGAAAGAAATACCACAAATGATTTTCTGCTTGTTGAACGATGTATTTAGAACATACATGGTTTGAAATATTTGCTCCGTAAGCCCATAATAATTGAACATTGTAGAATATCCGATGTAATAATTACTTTTGGGGAAATACAAAGAAGGAATTAACATCTCATCAATTCCTCTCCCAGAAGGTCCTGCCTGAAGAGGAGAAAAAATATAAAGCCCGCGCTTAACCGGCATTAAAATATTCTTTCTTTTTAGCCGCGAAACAACTTTTGCGCGATCCACAGCGGATAACTTAAAAAGATTATCCAGATCATCGGCTGAAACTAAAGTCGTAGATTCATATGTTAACCGTGCTATTATCCGCGCCTCAATAGGACCCAAACGACTTATTGTATTTTTATTCATCTAAATACCTCCAGAAGGTATTTTCAGGTTTATATTTTACATAGTTAATATAACATGATCCTGAGACATGTCAATTTGAATATTTAAACTTGGAGTGAGTGAACTTTTTACAATCAAAGATCATCGCTGGAATTACTATTGAGGCAGAATAATACAAATAGAGTATAAAAAAAGATTTTGCCCTAAAACGACAAAGAGCGAACAACGCAATAAAGCATTGTTCGCTCAGAGTCTTAAATGGCTCCCCGATCCATTAACTGAGAGAACACCTTTAGCCTACATAATTGATGTCCCTATCCATATAGCATACAACAAGTTGCATCAAGTGAGTATTGTTGAGGGGCCTGCTCCTCATGGTATTTCAACTGAAAAACGCATAACTAAGAGGATGGTGCAACACCATAAGCCTAAAAAAGAAAAACTCAATCCGATCAAAACAGCACTAAGGTATAGACGCATTTATCAAGGTCTTCCCTGCCCAACGATCAGAGAAACAGCTGAAATTCTCAGAGTATCTAAAGGACGCGTTCATCAAATACTAAACCTTTTAAAACTAGATGAAAGAATTTTAGAGTATTTGCTACAAGACAAAACTGGTGAAAATTACACGGAAAGGCAGTTAAGAGGATTACTTCATTTACCTATAAAGGATCAATTAAAAGCCATTAAAATGTCAGATGTTTAAAAACAAGCTGAATTTTCAGACTCTCCCCTAAAGGCTTTAATAACTCTAGATAAGAATAAAAGAATAATTGATTAGACACTGCGCCCTATTCATCAATTTCTCATATTGATTTATTTTTTATGTGATAAATTGTATGATCAATTTGTTCTTTAATCTTATTATGGTGATAATTATCTTTGTCAAGCTGCAACTTTTCTAAAGGCCCAATGGCGCGAGAATCCTTTAATTGTCCAAGAACCTTTAATACCGTCTTTACCAAAGAATAAGTATAATATTCATACATATTTTCATTTTCAAGAGCTTTGGGAATAATTTCCAAAAGAGAATTAACTGCCTTATCATCACCGATATTACCTAGAGCTACTGCCGCGGCTTCAACAACATGAGCATTACCATCTGACAACAAATGAATTAAAGGATCAACTGCTCGTAAATCTTTATTTGTCCCAAATATTTTTGCTGTATTTTCTGAAAAATCCTTTTCACTGCTATTTAGAAAATCTATGAGAAGATCAAATCCTTGTTCTTTATCAAGATTATAAATGGCTTCACTTATGGCAAATCTAACATCAACCCAACCATGATATTCTTGATATTTCTTTCTCAAAGGCTTAATTAAGCTCTTATCCCCAATCTTTCCTAAAACACGAACCGCATCATCACAAAGATATATCCGATGGGAATCGTTACACATATCCCATAAAGGCTCAATAGCACTTTTGTCTCCAATTCTGCTAAGGGCATTAACTATGGCAACTCTAACCCTTTCAGAAGCACCATAAAACGCTTGTAGTAAAGGTTTCGTTGCACGCTTATCTTTAACTAGACCTAAATAATAAACTGCTCGTCTAACACGATCGAGATCCTTTTCTTCTAATAACTGTTCGACATAATAAGGCACTACTTTTTTAGCAGAATCCAATTCATACCAATTAGGATCTATTTTATTCAATGTCTCTTCGGGATAACTACAAACACCCTTATCCTTCAGACAAACAAGGGCTCCTATTGCCCTAGAATCACCAATTTTTCCAATAGCTGCAACTGCTGAACCTCTGATTCCTTGATTTTCATCTTTTAAAATAACAATAAGAGACTCAACAGCTGACTTTCCAATGCCAACAATAGCTTTTTCTGCTTGCGAAGATGGTGAAGTACCACCACGGCCATAAGGACTAAACTCCATATCCAGCTCTGCTTGACTAGGACGGCTTCCATAATATTCAATAATTCTCAATGAACGATTGTCATATAAGGCATTAAAAAGCGCTAAAAGAGCCCCTTTCCCGCTTTCCTTGAATGCTGATATTTTTTCTAAAATATAATATTTATTTACAGGATCACTCGATATCCTTAAATCCTTAATTAACACTTTAAGTTCAATATCGGATTGTTCTTCCCATAATTGCAATTTTGCTTCAAGATCAGGATAGACCTTCAGATATTCATAAAAAGGACCGCGGACAAAATCATATCCCGAAAGGACTAAAGCGAATTCACGAACTTGTTTATTTGGATCATCAAGGGCTATCTTAGCTAACAATTTCTTATCAACCAATTTTTTTACTGCGATGGATCGAACATCAGCATCTACATCTTTTACTGCAATTTTAGCGAGAACAGATTGATCTAAAATTTTTTCTACACATGCTTTGCGAACTTCACGACCTTCATCATTAAATGCAATTTTTATTAAGGTGTTTTCATTTAGCAACTTTTTTACTGCAGCTTCTCTGACCATAGGGCTTTCATCTTCCGAAGCAGCTTTAGCTAAAATTACTTGGTCAGAAATTTTTTCAATAACAATTTTCCGAGACTCAGGCTCCGTTGAGGTAATAAGAAGCCTTGCTAACTTTTTAGGATCATTAATTTCTTCAACTTCATAAGAATACAAATCGCCAGAAAAACGTCTATATATATCGCTACCCGTTCTTTGCCAAAAAGAGGCTATTAAGAATATCGGGATAATTGAAAGCCAAGCAATAAAATGAAGTTTATTCCAAATACTCATTCCAGGAAAATCTTGTTTATCTATACCCTTTTTGTGATCCAACGAGTTATTAATTTTATTCTTCTCCATTAGCGAAACCTTCTTTTTAAAATAATCTTTCTTAAAATTAAGTTGAAGTCAAGAATGCACATTATTATGCAATACATATGAATACGTGTAAAGCAATATTACTCCAAGAAAAGTATCTTTTTACTACTTTTAAAAGTAAAAATGCCATTTTACATGATTGAACTTAAACAGCAAAAACAAAAAAGCCCTTAGTGACAAAATGATCAATAAAGACT
>JAHJCZ010000094.1 GCA_018812705.1 Candidatus Omnitrophota bacterium | reverse complement strand
TTGTTTATTTATTAATTATAATTTTCGTATTTATATCCTTTAACGGTTGTACAATTATATTCCAAAAGGGCAGAAGGGTTGATGTTGAAAAGATATCAAAGCTCAAGGGAGAATTGTCTGATCTTGAAAAAGCCAAGAATGAATTGGAAAATAAGCTAAAGACGGAAATTGGTCAAAAAGATGTCAATGTCCAAATGCTTGAAAAAGGGTTAGTTATTACTTTTGTCGCTGAAGTTCTTTTTAGCTCAGGAAAAAATGAGCTAAAACAAGAGGCTTATCAATCATTGGATAAAATATCTGATGTTTTAAAGACTACGGTTAAAGACCTTTCTATCGGTATTGAAGGGCATACAGATAATGTCCCAATTAAGTACTCAGGTTGGAAATCAAATTGGGAACTATCTTCTGCTAGAGCTTTAAGTGTTCTATATTATCTTGAAGACGAGCAGAAAATAAATTCAAATCGTTTATCTGCAACTGGATATGGTGAGCATAGGCCTATAGCTAATAATGATACTGCTGAAGGAAGGCAAAAGAATCGCAGAGTTGAAATTGTAATTATTCCTAAAATAGAAAAAAAGGGACGCTGATTTCATATTTAAAAGGAGGGTTTTGTGAGAGTTCTTGTAGTAATTCTTATTATAGTCTTGCTCTTTTCATGTGGATTGATGGCATTTAATTCAAAAACTGATCTATTAAAAGCTCAGCAAAAATTAAACACTGAAAGATATAATAGGATGGTTGCTGAAGAGGAGCTTGAAAAGACCAAGCAAAGGGTGGTATCTTTAGAATCACAACTAACAAAAGTTCACAAAAAAGTTGAAAATATTGAAATGTTATTAAATAAAGAAAAAATGGTTAATGAAGATCTAGTGAATCGTTTGAATAAGGTTTCGGAAATAAAAAAGAACTTGGAAACTAAAATCCAAGAGTTGATAAAAGTTTCTTCAGGGGGTTTTTAGGATTGTTGCGATGATTAATTAAAACTTTTTCTATTGTTAGACGAGAGGTTTTGAGATGGGGGATTATTATCCCCCATTTTATTTAGATGAAATGAAAAGTCAAAAATTTGAACAAATTCCCAACCATGTTGCAATAATAATGGATGGTAATGGCCGTTGGGCACAGAAAAGAAAAATGGCTAGAATTCAGGGCCATTTTGAAGGGATGAAAAGAGTAGAAGAAATTATTAAATGTTCAAGTGATTTTGGCATTAAAGTCCTGACGTTGTTCACTTTCTCTACCGAAAATTGGAATCGGCCAAAAGCAGAGGTTACTATGTTAATGAATGCTCTTGCTGGGTTAATGCTTAAGAAAAAAAAGATGTTGATTGGTCGCGACATTCAGTTTCAGACAATTGGAAGAACTAATAGACTGCCCGAAAATGTAGCAGCTTCAATTAATGAGGTTACTAAAGATACAAAGCATTGCAACGGTATGATTTTGAACTTAGCTCTTGATTATGGCTCAAGAATGGAAATAGAAGATGCGGTTATATCAATAGCTAGCAAAGTAAAAGCAGGCAATCTGGAATTGGCTGCTATTAATGAAGAGCAAATATCAAAAGCAATGTATACAAAAAATTTGCCGGATCCCGATCTTCTTATTAGAACTTCTGGGGAAAAGAGAATAAGTAATTTTTTATTGTGGCAATTATCATATGCTGAATTATATTTCACTGAGAAATATTGGCCCGAGTTCACGGAGCAAGAACTAGAAAAAGCAATTATCGATTTTAATAAACGAGATAGGCGCTTTGGAGCCCTAAAGAAAAAGGAAAATATAGATGAACAGGGATAGACTTTTCAGTTCAACGGTAATGATACTTTTATCTTTTTTTGCGATTATAAATGATTGGGTTTTTATTGGCGTTTTAATGTTGCTTACTGTTGCAGGCCTTTATGAATTTTTTTATTTAGTAAAGAAGAAAGGTATTCCTATCTACAGCTATACAGGTATAGCTATTGGAGCAATAATACCACTTTCAATATTTTTTAGATTTCAACCTACAAAAGGATGGGAGCTGTTTTTTATTGGTTTAGCATTGATCATGATATTTATTATGCAACTTGCACGTAAGGACAATAGTAACGCAGTTGTTGGTATTTCGACAACATTGTTCGGGATATTGTATGTTTCATGGTTTTTTAGTTTTATGATTAAGATCAGATTTCTCATGCCCGATACAGCAGGGGCAGGTATGAAGTTGGTGGGATTTTTGCTTTTGATTACAAAATCAGGTGATATGGGGGCTTTGTTAGTAGGGACTTATTTTGGTAAACACCCTTTGCTTTTTAGGGTGAGCCCTAAGAAAACGGTTGAGGGTTGTATTGGTAGTTTTGCAGCTAGTGGACTTGCGGCGATTTTAGCAATTGGTTTGTTTCCACCCCAATTAGGTTTTTCTTTTTGGCAAGTTGGATTAGTCGGAATGTTTTTTGGTGGAATAGGTCAAATAGGAGACATGTCGGAATCTCTTATTAAAAGAGATTTAAATGTTAAGGACTCAGGAAAAATGTTGCCTGCTTTAGGTGGTGCTTTGGATGCAATTGATAGTTTGTTGTTTTCAGCTCCTGCATTTTATTTTTATATGAGTCATATTTTAACTTCTGTTTAAAGCTGGATTATGAGTTGTAAAAATATAGTTATTCTTGGATCAACAGGCTCTATAGGTATAAATACCTTGAAAGTCGTTGAAAGGTATCCTGATAAATTTAAAGTTGTTGGATTAACAGCATATAATAATTTTAAGTTACTTGAGAAGCAAGCGAAAATATTTCAGCCTACTCATATAGGTGTTAGTGATAAAGGCATTGAGTATCTAAAAAAGAATATAAATACTAGAAAAACCAAGATATTAAGTGTTAAAGAAGATCTTGAAAGTATTGTTACATTAAAGAATGTTGATGTAGTTGTTATTGCTATGAGAGGTGCCGGCGCTTTGGGTCCTTTCTTAGCAGCTGTTAGATCAGGAAAGATCGTTGCTCCAGCCAATAAAGAAGCTTTGGTTATGGCAGGTGACATTATAATGGAAGAGGCAAGAGCTTATGGCGCGACAATAATTCCTATTGATAGTGAACAAAGTGCTATTTTTCAATGTCTGAATGGACAAAAAAGAAGTGAGTTGAAAAAGGTGTTTTTAACGGCTTCTGGCGGCGCACTGTTAAATGTTCCAAAATCTAGGTTCAATAGACTTACAGTTAAACAGATATTAAGCCATCCTAGATGGAAAATGGGAAAAAAGATAACAGTAGATTCTGCAACTATGATGAATAAGGGTTTTGAAGTGATAGAAGCGCAGAAATTGTTTAATTTGAAAACTAATGAAATTGATGTGTTGATCCATCCAGAGGCAATTATCCATTCAATGGTTGAGTATATTGATGGATCAATAATTGCTCAACTCGGCATCACTGATATGAGGTTGCCCATTCAATATGCACTTACATATCCGAACAGGCTGGATTCTGGATTGAAGAGTATGAATTTCGTTGAGTTAAAACAATTGACGTTTCAAAAACCAGATTTTAAAAAATTTCCTTCACTCGAACTTGCTTTTTATGCATTAAAAAAAGGTGGGTCATTGCCCTGTGTTTTAAATGCTGCTGACGAAGTAGCTGTTGAGGCATTTTTAGAAGGCGATTTACAATTTAACTCAATTTATGAGGCTGTTACAAAGGTTGTAACGCAACACAAAATTGTTAACAGCCCCGGTATTAAACAAATTTTTGATGCAGATATTTGGGCAAGAGAAGAAACTAGAAAGGTTATGAGTCAGCTATGATCATTGAACAGTTAATTGCAAATATAAAGAGTGTAGGTGTTTTTGCTATAGTTTTGAGTATTTTAATAGTAGTGCACGAATGGGGTCATTTCATTACCGCAAAAAGAGCAGGAATCGGAGTTGAGAGATTTTCCTTAGGCTTTGGTCCGAAGATGTTTTCAAGGGTTTTTAATGGTACGGAATTCTTGCTTTGTCTTATTCCTTTAGGTGGCTATGTGAAGATGATGGGAGATGAGAGGTCAGAATGTTCAGGAGACCCTAAAGAATTTTATTCGCAGCCTCCCGGGAAAAGAGCGCTTGTTATTCTGAACGGTCCTGTCGTGAATTTCATATTTGCTTATTTATGTCTAATATGTGTGTTTTTGTTAGGATATCCTGGAGGTTCAACAAAAATTACTAAAGTGGATATAAATGGTCCTGCGCAGCAAGCAGGATTAATAGCAGGAGATAGAATTGTTGAAATTGATTCAAAAAAAGTTTATGGATTGAATAATTTAAGGGTACGTCTTGAAGGGAGCACTGATAAACGCATTTTAGTTAGTGTTCTTAGAAATGGACAGAAGGTAGATGTTTATGTTGAGCCAACGATAACAAGTGAGCAAAATATTTTAGGTGAGAATCGTAGTATGCGTGATATTGGGATAAGTTTGATGCCAAATAAGATCGGGAATGTAAGAGAAGATTATCCTGCCTATAAGGCTGGTTTGCGTGAGAGCGACCAAATCATCCAGATAGATTCTAAAATGATATTTGATTGGGAAGATATCTACAATAGTATTTTAAAGTCAACAGGAGATACTATTCAAGTAAAGTTCATTAGAGATGAAAAAGAAATGATGCTTGAAATAGAGCCTAAAATAGAAACTATGAAGAATGAATCTGGAGATATGGCTGAGAGGCGAATTGTTGGTATTTCGCCTTTAGGAGAATTCGAATCTTTTAGATTCGGAGTGGTTAATTCAGTTACATTTGCATTTGAAGAGTTGATCTATATTACAGTAACGACATACAAGTCTATTTTTTATATGATCACTGGAGCAATATCAGCAAAAGAATCTGTTACCGGGCCAGTTGGTATTTTTTATGTCATAAAAGAAGCAGCTAGGATGGGTTTGTCGCATTTATTGTTCATTCTTGGAGTTATTAGCGCTAGCCTTGCTATCTTCAACCTTTTGCCTGTTGTGCCACTTGATGGTGGACATCTATTTCTTCTCGGCTTAGAGAAAGTCAGAGGCAAACCTTTATCGGAGAAAACAGACGAAATAATTGCTAAGATAGGTTTTACTTTGATCATATTTTTAGCTTTGTTCGTTTTTTATAGTGATTTTGCACGTCAGGGTTGGATAGAAGGAATACAGAGAAATTTTAGTAAAATGTTAAAATTATTCAAATTTTGAAATATTTAAATGTAATTAATGTTTGAAAGTAAAATGGAGAACAAAAAATGTCTACTGAAGATTTAAAACAACAAGTACACACCTTCATAATTAAAGAAACTAATTTCCTTAGAAATAAGGATAAGATGACTGATGATGAACTGAGAAATTTTGTCGATAATGCTATTATGCAATTATGTAAAGAGCAAGATATAGTGCCTACTGTTGAACAGAGACAAAAGATCATTCGCGATCTTGTGAGTGCGGTTGTTAGTATGGGAGCATTACAGCCTTTAATGGATGATCCAACTGTAACAGAGATCATGGTAAATGGTGCAGAAAAGGTGTATGTGCAAAGAGCTGGCAAGATGATATTAACTGATGTCAAGTTTGAGTCTAATCAGAGCCTTTCACATACTATTCAGAAAATATTAGCTGGTTCAGGAACTTCAAAAAGAGTTGACGAGTCTTCTCCATTTGCGGATCTTTCTCTGCCGGATGGGTCGCGTGCAAATATTATTTTGCCCCCTTGTTCTATGATCGGGCCGGTAGTAACTATTAGAAAGTTCAGCGATAAGATCAGGGTTGTTGAGGACTTGATCAAGCTTGAAGAATTGGATACTAATATTGCTACATTTTTAATTGGTGCAATGAAGGCAAAACTGAATGTAGTTTTTTGTGGCTCTACAGGAGCAGGTAAAACAACATTGATGAATGTTTTTTCTACTCATATTCCTGAAGGTGAAAGAATTATTACTATAGAAGATACTGCTGAGTTGAAATTGCACCAAAAACATGTTGTTTCTTTATGCTCAAAGTCTGCTAACGTTGAAGGGAAAGGCGAGATCTCGATGAGGGATCTTTTTGTTAATTCTCTTCGTATGCGACCGGATAGGATCATTGTTGGAGAGCTTAGAGGAGGAGAAGCCCTTGATATGATCCAGGCTATAATTAGTGGACACAGTGGATCTTTAGCTATTGTTCATGCGGAAACACCAGAGGATTGTTTTAACAGGCTTGTGACCATGATGATCATGACAGGAATACCTATCACAACTAAAGAATTTCAAGCTCAAATAGCAAAGGCTGTTGATGTGATAATACATGTAGAGCTTTTCATGGATGGAAAAAGAAGAGTTACTTGTATCACTGATATTTCATTGGATGAAAAGACAAAAGAGATTAAAATGAGAGATATGTTTAAATTTGTAGAAAAATCAATAACAGCAGATGGTCAGATCATAGGAGAGTGGGAGTTCGACAGAAAGAAGCCTTCATTTTATTATAAATTTGAGAAAAGAAGAGTGTCTTTGCCAAAAGGATTTTTTGAAGAATAATTCATAACTAGAAAGAGATTTGCAATGTATTGGTCAAAATATTTTATTCCTACATTAAAGGAAGTTCCTGTTGGAACAGAAGCTGTCAGTCATCAACTATCGTTGAGAGCCGGTTTAGTTCACATGCTAACATCAGGAGTTTATTCCTACTTACCTTTTGGTCTTAAGGTACTTAGAAATATTGAGAATATTATCCGTGAAGAAATGGAAGATGCTGGTGCGATGGAACTGTTTTTACCTTGCCTGCAGCCAATTGAACTATGGAAGCAAACTAAAAGGGATGAGGTTCTTGCTGAGGTAATGATAAGATTTAAAGATGGTAAGGGTAAAGAGATGTGCTTGGGGCCAACGCACGAAGAGGTAATTACTGACCTAGTTAAGAATTTTGTTCAGTCATATAGGCAGCTTCCAAAGGTCTTGTATCAAATACAGACTAAATTTAGAGATGAGATCCGGACACGTTTTGGGATCGTAAGGGCATGCGAATTTATTATGAAGGATGCTTATAGTTTTGACCGTGATGAAGCGGGAATGAAGGTCAATTATGAAAAGATGTATCAGACTTACAAAAAGATATTTAAGCGGCTTGACCTGGATGTGGTTATTGTTGCTGCTGATTCAGGCGCAATGGGTGGAGATGTTTCACACGAGTTTATGGTACCGGCACCTATAGGAGAAGATACAGTAGTAACTTGTGAGTCTTGTGGTTATCAAGGTGGTGCAAGTGAAGAAGCCGCGCATAATGTTAAGTGCCCTGAATGTTCTCAAGATAAATTGAAAAAGCAAGTAGCGATCGAGTTGGGCCATATTTTTCAGTTGGGAACAAAATATAGCACGGCTCAACAAGCTTTATTTTTAGATGAGGATGGAAAACAGAAGCCTATTATCATGGGCTGTTATGGTATTGGTGTAAGCAGGACGATCGCTGCAATTATTGAAAAGCATAACGATGAAAATGGCATTATTTGGCCGAAAGAGGTCGCTCCGTTTCACATAGAAATTCTTCCAATAGGAAGCGGTGATAGTTCAACAGAAATAATTGAGTTGACTAACAAATATTATGCAGAATTGAAAATCCAGGGATTTGAAGTGTTAGTTGATGATAGAGAAGAAACTGCTGGAAGAAAATTTAATGATGCTGACCTTATTGGATTGCCTTTGCGTGTTACTATTGGTAAACGTAATTTAGCAAATGGAAATGTTGAAATAAAGGTTCGAAAAACAGGTGAAGTGATATTAGTGCTGAAAGAAGAATTGACAAAGAAAGTTCAGGAGTTATTGAAATAATGCTGGAAGATCTCAGGAACTGTGTTGAGGATATCGCTAGGCCAGTATTAAGTGAGATTAATGCTGAAATTTTTGAACTTAAGGTTAATAATCAGAATAATATAATCGTTATTGAGATCATTGTAGATAAAGTTAATGGTGGGATTAATAGCGATGAATGCGCTTACATCAACAGGGAAATATCAAGGAATCTTGAAGAGCTTGAGATCGTCGGGTCAGGTTATGCCGTTAATGTTTTTTCTCCTGGAGTAGACAGGCCACTTAAAGATAAAAGGGATTTTCTCAGAGTGATAGGACGGGATGTGAGACTCCATCTTACTGAAAAAATCGAAGGAAAACTTGAGCATTCAGGAACAGTTGAAGAAGTTTTTGACAATAAAGTAAAAATAAAGGTTAAGTCAGAAGAGTTAATTATTCTGTACGAAATAATTAGTAAAGCAGTTCAAATTATATAGAAAAGTATAGGAAGGGTGAAAAATAATGGAAAGTAGTGATTTGATAGGAATCTTGGAGCAATTAGAAAGAGATAAAGGTATTGATAAGCAAATACTTATTGATGCTGTTGAAGCAGCTGTTGCATCCGCTGCAAAAAAATTATGGACGGTTGATAAAGAAGAAGACATTAGAGCGGTTCTTGATATCAAAACTGGTACTATAACGGCTTATGTTGGGAATGAGGAAATCCGTTCAAGTGAGTTTGGACGCATTGCTGCTCAAACTGCAAAGCAAGTTATTATTCAGAAGATCAGAGAAGCGGAGAAAGATGTTGTTTTTACTGAATATTGTGCAAGAGTCGGAGAGATCATTAGTGGTGGGGTGTATAGATTTGAAAAGGGAAATATAATTGTCGACTTAGGTAAAACTGAGGCATATATTCCCAAGAAAGAGCAATCTCCAAAAGAAGAGTTCAGACAAGGAGATAGGATCAGGGCTTATGTCTTAGATGTTAAGAAGGAAAATCGTGGACCGCAAGTTGTTCTTTCTAGGGCTCATCCTAATTTTGTTAAAAGATTATTTGAGCTTGAAGTTCCTGAAATTTATGAAGGCATTGTTGAAATTAAAGCAATATCGAGGAATGTTGGTGAACGTACTAAGATATCTGTTTATTCGAAAGATGAAAAAGTTGATTGTGTTGGAGCTTGTGTGGGAATGAGGGGATCACGTGTAAAGAATATTGTTACTGAACTTCATGGTGAGAAGATTGACATTGTGCGCTATTCATCTGATATTAAGGAGTATGTTCAGGCAGCTCTTTCTCCGGCAGAGATATCTCAGATACAGCTTGATTTTGAAGATAAGAAGGCGAACATAATCGTCGCTGATGATCAGCTGTCATTAGCAATTGGAAAGCGTGGACAAAACGTGAGATTGGCAAGTAAGTTGGTAGGCTGGGAATTAAATCTTTTCTCAATGGATCAATGGAATAAAATGCAAGAAGAAGGCGAAGATGTGCGAGAGGTTTCGGTACCAGCTGAAGAAGTTGATGACAATGAAGAAGTTGAAGAAATTACTATAGCTGATCTTCCGGGTGTTGGTCAGAAAATGATTGATCAATTGCAGGAAGCATCTTTTGATACCCTTGATAAGATAGCTGACGCAACAGCTGAGGATCTTATGAAAGTTAAAGGATTAGGTAAAACTAAAGCAGAAAAAATGATAAATGAAGCAAAAACTTTATTAGAACAATGTGAGTAGTCGAGAGGAATTGTATTTTATGAAAGTATCTGAACTAGCAGAAAAAGTTGGGGTTTCCGTTGAGGAAATTCTTGATAAATTAAGAGCGCTTCGATTAAAGGCGAAAGACGGCGATCAGGAATTAAACGCTGCGGTTGCTTCTGTTATCAAAAGTGAATTTATAGTAGAAAAGAAGGAAGTGATAAAGAAAGAAAAAGTAGCAAAGGTTCCAAAGGCACCAAAGAAGAAAGTTGCAACGAAGACTGACAAAGAAGATAAGAAAAAAGTAGTTAAAAAGGAAGCAAAGGAAGCAAAGGAAGTTAAAGAAGTTAAAGAAGTTAAGGAAGTTAAGGAAGTTAAGGAAAAGGAAGAGGTTAAGGACGCAAACATTATAAAGAAAACTGAAAAAAAAGATGATACAACGAAAAAAGAAGTTCAAAAAGTTAAAGTAAAGAAAGTTAGCGTAAAGATCAAAAAAGAGAAAACTTCTGAGTATGATGAAGAGGAAGCTAAAGAGGGTATTGTTAAAAACGTTGCAAAGCAAAAATCTAAGATCAGTAAAGAACCATTGATCACTTTAAAACCACTTCTTAAAAAGAAAAAACGTACAACTTTAAGAAAAGACGGTGGTGAAAGATCAGAAGAAGGTCATTCTCAAGATGCTGGTTTTGTTGTTGATCAGGGAACGGGTCAGCAACAAGATATGTCTTCTGGCGTTTCAGAGTCTCCAGCAAGAAATCTTGAAGATCTTCCTGAAATTGAAGTCAGGGTCCCTATTACTGTAAAGGAGCTTAGTGTTAAGGTACAGCAAAAGCCGAGTATGGTCTTAAAGTATTTGATGAGACTTGGAGTTTTTGCTCATATTAATTTGAGTTTAGATGGAGAAATAGTCGAAAAGATAGCTCAGGAATTTGGATATAGACTTGCAGAAATTAAAACACAGGAAGAGCAGCTGATAGAGATTCATCAGGAAGAGGAAGAGGATCCTGAACTGTTAACCAGGAGAGCGCCTGTTATCACTTTTATGGGTCATGTTGACCATGGAAAGACAACATTAGTTGATAAGATCAGAAAGAGTAAGCTTGTTGATCAGGAGCATGGCGGTATTACTCAGCACATGGATGCTTATTCTGTTGAGATGGAAAAAGGAAGGATTACATTGCTCGATACGCCTGGTCATGAAGCTTTTACTGCAATGCGTGCAAGAGGCGCCCATATTACGGATATAGTTATTCTTGTTGTGGCAGCTGATGAAGGTATTATGCCTCAAACAAAAGAAGCTATTGATCATGCTAGAGCAGCTGAAGTTCCAATTGTTGTAGCATTGACAAAAATAGACAAAAAGAATGCAGACCTTGATAGAGTTAAAAAACAATTATCTGAAGTAGATCTGATGCCAGAAGATTGGGGCGGAAAGACGATTGTAGCAGGAGTTTCAGGTATTACAGGTGAGGGAGTTGATAATCTGCTTGAAATGGTTCTCCTTGAAGCAGAGATGCTGGAGTTAAGGGCTAATGCAAAAAAGAAGGCGTCAGGAATTGTCGTTGAAGCACATATGAGCCAAGGAAAAGGTGCTGTAACTTCTCTTATTGTACAGAGCGGTACGCTTAACGACGGTGATTATCTTGTTGTCGGACCTTTTTATGGCAAAGTCAAGGCGATGTTCAATGATAGGCATAAGCCAATTAAAGAAGCCGGGCCATCAATGCCTGTTGAGATCATAGGCCTTTCAGATGTTCCTGAAGCGGGAGAAAGGTTCTATGTTGTTGAAGATGAAAAACAAGCTAAAGATATTTCTTTTAGAAAGCAAGAACAAGTAAAGCAAAAGAGATTAAATGCTAATCAAAGAATTACGCTGGAAGATCTTTACTCGCAAATTCAGGAAGGTGCGGTAAAGGAGCTCAGTGTTATTTTGAAATCTGATGTGCAGGGTTCTCTTGAAGCTTTGCGTGATTCTCTTGAAAAGATCCCTAGTGAAAAAGTTAAAGTTAAATTTATTCATACTGGAGTTGGCGAGGTTAATACTTCTGATGTTGTGCTTGCAGTTGCATCTAATGCAATTATTATCGCGTTCCATGTAGGTATTGATGTGAGGGCTAAACAAGAACTCGAAAAAGAGCAGGTTGATGTACGCAAATACAGGATAATATATGATGCTGTTAATGAAATGCGTAATGCATTGGAAGGATTGCTTGAAGCAAAGAAGATCAAGAAATTCTTATGTAGAATAGAGATCAGGGAAGTTTTTAAACTTTCAAAGCAAGGTATTGTTGCAGGATGTTATGTTGCTAAGGGTAAGGTCCAGAGAAAAGCGCATGTTGATGTTATTCGCGAAAGTGAAATAGTTTACTCTGGCAAGATTGGTTCCCTTAAAAGGTTTAAAGATGATGTTAGAGAGGTTACTGAAGGAATGGAGTGTGGGATCACTGTTGATGGTTTTAATCAAATAAAAGCGGGCGATATAATTGAAGCATATGAAATAGAATCAATTGCTCAGAAATTATAAATATTAGTTGAGCTAATAGAGGCTTTATGAAAAAAACAGTTTTTAGTGGAATGCGTCCTACGGGCAAATTACATTTGGGCCATTTAGTTGGAGCTTTAAAGAATTGGATCGCATTACAAGAAGAACATTCTTGTACGTTCGGAATAGTCGATTGGCACGCATTAATGGGGGAGTATGAGGAGAGTGATTCAATAAAAGAAAATATTATCGATATGGCGATTGATTGGATCGCATGCGGTATTGATCCTGAAAAATCTATCATGTATGTTCAATCGCATGTTCAAGAGCACTTAGAATTACAGATGATATTTTCATGTATTACGCCTTTAGGATGGCTTGAAAGAAATCCAACGTATAAAGAGCAGCTACGTGAAATAAAAACAAGAGACCTTCAGACGTATGGGTTTTTGGGTTATCCAGTTTTACAGGCAGCAGATATTTTACTTTACAAAGCAAATGCTGTTCCTATTGGTGAAGATCAATTGCCGCATCTCGAATTAACAAGAGAAATAGCCAGAAGATTTAATCATATTTTTAAAACTGAACTTTTTGAGGATTGTGAAGCTATTTTAACAGAAACGCCACGATTATTAGGTACTGATGGCAGAAAAATGAGCAAGAGCTACAACAATGCTATTAATCTTTCTGACCCTGATGACGAGATATTTAAAAAAGTAAGAAGTATGATCACGGATCCAAAAAGAATTAAACTCTCAGATGTTGGTCATCCTGAAGAATGTAATGTTTATAGTTATTATCAAGTTTTTGCATCAGATAGGTCAGAAGATGTTTGTAAGTGGTGTACAACAGCTCAAAAAGGTTGTACTGATTGCAAGAAATTATTAGCTGAAATTTTGATTGAAAAGTTAAGGCCAATAAAACAGAAAAGAGCTGAGTTAGAGTCCAATAAAGAAAAGGTTGTTGATATTTTAAATGAAGGAAAAAAGAAGGCTCAAGCTATAGCGCAAAAGACTATTCGCGAGGTTAAGGAGGCGGTATTTAAATGAGTTATAAATTAAAACTCGAGATATTCGAAGGCCCTTTAGATCTTCTTCTATATTTAATAAAAAAGAGCGATATTGATATAAAAAATATTCCTATTTCTAAGATCACAGAGCAGTATATGCAGTACATAAATATGATGAAGCTGCTTGATCTTGACATAGTCGGGGATTTTTTAGTAATGGCAGCGACTCTTATGCAAATAAAGTCTAAAATGCTCCTTCCGCCAGACCCTAGCGAAAATGAGGAAGAGGAGGAAGATCCTAGAGATGAGCTAGTTCGACGTCTTAATGAGTACAAGAGATTTAAAGAGATCGCTGAAGCTCTCAAAGATAAAGAGATGATGCGCAAGAATTTATTTGCAAGAACTGTTGATCATCAAGAAATCAATAAACTTAAAGATGATGCAAAAGAAGTATACTTTGAAGCTAGTTTGTTCGATCTTATAAGTGCATTATCAGAAGCTTTAAAGAAGGTCCCAGAAGAAGTAATCCTCGATATCATTAAAGAGAATTTTACTGTTGAGCAGAAGATCCATGATATCCTTCACTTGTTGCTGGATGAGAAGTCCGTTTCTCTTACTAGTTTGTTCGCAAAGTGTGCAAGTAAGATAGAGATGGTAGTTTCTTTCTTGGCTATCTTAGAATTGATAAGGCTTAAAGAAATAAAGGCGATCCAAAAAAGGGTTTTTGAGAATATCGAAATTATGAGAAATACTGATAATATGGTACCAGAGGATCAGGGAAAAAAAGAATAGACTATGGAAGAAAAGAAGCGAATTGTTTTTAATCAGGAAACCGAAGAAGATAGAGTATACAGCTTGTCTTTGCGTCCAGTGATGATCGGTGATTTTGTTGGACAGCGAGATCTTATTGGGAATCTTAAAGTATCGATCGAAGCTGCAAAACAAAGAAAAGAGCCCATTGAACATATACTATTTTCTGGGCCTCCTGGACTAGGCAAGACATCCCTAGCAAATATAGTTGCACACGAAATGAATGCCCGCATTACTATTACTTCCGGGCCGGCCATTGATAGAGCTGGCGATCTAATTGGAATACTTACAAATTTAGAGCATGGCGATGTCTTATTCATTGACGAGATACATCGTTTGTCAAAAGTCGTTGAAGAGTTTCTTTATCCCGCAATGGAGAATTTTAAGATAGATTTTATTGTTGATAAAGGACCATATGCTAAGACAGTAAATTTCAATTTGAAACCATTTACTCTGATCGGAGCTACAACGCGAAGTGGTTTGCTCGCTTCTCCATTACGAGATAGATTTGGAATGTTTTACCATTTAGAGTTTTACGAAGCAGATGATCTGAGACAGATCGTAAAAAAATCAGCAGAAAAACTGAAGATAGATATAGATGAAGAAGCAGCGCTAGGTATTGCAAGACGAGCACGAGGCACTCCCAGAGTGGCAAACAGGTTGCTTAGAAGGGTCAGGGATTATGCGCAGGTAAAAACTGATTCAGGTAAGATAGAAAAAAGTATTGTGTTGAGCTCAATGAAAACTCTTGGTATTGATGATATAGGTTTAGATGAGATCGATAGACGGTTAATTAGAGTTATTGACGAGCAATATGGCGGAGGGCCTGTTGGCATTGATGCTTTAGCGGCTACGTTAAATGAAGAGGTTGATACGATAGTTGATGTGGTTGAGCCTTATTTGCTAAAGATAGGGTTTTTAAGAAGAACATCGCGTGGAAGAGAACTCACCAAAACAGCAGTAAAGCATATCAAGGGTTTCTCAACGGATAATAAAGAGATTCAGAGCGAGCTTTATTAAAAGTGTGAAACAATAAATTCAATAATATGGCAGGCTTGTCAAAAATATTTATATTTATCGGGATTGTATTCATTATTATAGGTATTCTCGTAGGTGTTTTTGGGAGGATACCTTGGCTAGGTAGATTGCCGGGTGATATTTTGATCAAAAGGGAGAATACGTATTTTTATTTTCCGATCGCTACTTCAATTATTGTAAGCATAATTTTAAGTTTAATAATGTATTATTTTAATAAACGATGAAAAGAACCGTTTCATTTATAGTTTTATTAAGTGTGTTTATTGCCAGGGTTTTCTTTGCTTATGCAGATCTTGGAGATAAGAGAACTGTAAGAATAGCTGTTCTCAAGAATGTGGATGATTGCGTTATATCTATTAGAGGAAGCTATAAAATTTATGATATTGTTACTGGAGATCTCCTCGTATCATCAATAAAGCTTGAAAAGTCAAGAGTGGTAGTACAAGATTATGGCATACATGTTGGCCGAAGATTTTACTCTACAAAAAAATTAAGAATAAAGATGCAGAAGGATATAACGATTCATTCCTCTAAAAATAAAAAGCGTTATCGAGGAGAAATGGTTATATTGGCGAACGATGAAGGTAAGCTGATCCTAATAAATGATTTAGACCTTGAGTTGTATGTTAAGGGTGTTTTGTATCATGAGGTTTCGCATAAATGGCCATTAGAAGCAATAAAAGCCCAAGCGGTTGCAACAAGAACATATGCTTTATATCAGACAATTGTAAACAAAGCCCAGCAATTTGATGTTACTAGTGACATTTATTCCCAGGTATATGGGGGAAGAAGCGCAGAGAGATTTAGAACCAATATTGCGGCGGAAAGAACAAAAAAACAGATATTGGATTATGAAGGAGAAGTTCTGCCTGCATATTTCCATGCAAATTGTGGAGGCTATACAGAAGATGTCAGTGAATTATGGAAACATGATCTTCCCCCATTAAAAGGAGTTGCTTGCACGTTTTGCGCAAAAGGACCTCATAATCAATGGAAAACGAATTTTCAGTTGAAAGCTATCCAAGAAAAGTTGAATGAAAAAGGCCATAATGTTGGTTTGATAAAAGGGATCGAGATTTTAGCCAAGAACAGAAGTGGAAGAATTAAGACACTGAAAATTGAGACGAGGGAGGGGAAGAGCATTACTATTTCAGGCAAGGATTTCAGAAATGCTGTTGGCCCAAATGATCTGAAAAGTAACAAGTATGATCTTGTTATGAAGGGATATTATGTGGATATTGTAGGCCGAGGATGGGGTCATGGCGTTGGAATGTGCCAGTGGGGTGCATATCAAATGGCTAATGAAAAATATAATTATAGAGAGATACTGGAGCATTATTATCCAGGTGCAAAGATCGTTAAATACTGATAGTTATTGAAATGGAATTAAAAGATTTTAATTATGACCTGCCGCAAGAACTAATAGCTCAAAAGCCGCTACATTGTAGAGATAATGCTAGGTTGATGATCATTGACAGAAAAACTGGCGATATTCGCCATGATATTTTTAGGAATTTAGACAAGTATTTGCCAGATAATTCGTGCCTTGTTTTTAATGAGAGCAAAGTTATTCCGGCCAGGCTTCTTGGAAAGAGAGAACAAAGCGGTGGGAATGTCGAGATATTTTTGCTTAAAGAGCTTGAAGATGGATATACATTCAAAGTTTTAATGCGTCCTTTAAAAAGGCTTAAGCTCGGAGAGAAGGTATATTTTGATAATGGGCGGATTGTCGTTGAGATAATTGATAAAGAAGAGCCGAAAGTTCGTTTTAATAAGAAAAATGTCTTAAGGTATCTAGAAAAAATAGGTCACATTCCGCTGCCGCCGTATATTAAAAGGGATTCTACGGTTGAAGACCGAAAGTATTACCAGACTGTATATGCGAAAAATCTAGGTTCGGTTGCGTCGCCTACAGCAGGATTGCATTTTACGAATAGACTTTTGAATAAAATTTCTAATAAAGGTCATAAGATCGAAAAAGTGACCCTTCATGTAAATTACGGCACTTTTAAGCCTGTAGAAGAAAAAAATGTTGTTGATCATAAGATGCATTCTGAGGATTATTTTATTGATCGAAAAACTGATGCGTCGATAAAAAATGCAAAAAGAGAAGGATCAAGTATAGTTTCTGTTGGTACAACAAGCACTAGAGTTCTTGAAACAGTTGCAAATACTAAGAAGTTAGCGGGGGATACAGATATTTTTATTTATCCTGGTTATGATTTTAAAATGATCGATTGCTTGATCACGAATTTTCATTTACCTTATAGTACTCTTTTAATGCTTGTTTATGCATTTGGTGGAAGTGAATTGATGAAAAGGGCTTACAGTTTGGCTATAAGGGAGAAGTATCGATTTTATAGTTATGGCGATGGAATGATAATTATTTAAATTGCTTTTAGAAAAGGAAAGGAACTTGCTTCAATGGAATACAACTTAACAAATACTTTATTCGAGCATCTTGGTGTAGGGATCTTTAAATATCAATTTGGGATAAAAGAAGGGTTTGTTTATAGCAATAGGGCTTTGTCAAAGATCTTGGGGTTTTCTGATAAGAGAGAGATTGAAGGGTTGAATCTTGAAAAATTTATCATCAATAAAGTAGATAGAGAAGAATTTATCAGAAGATTGAAACGGGACGGAAAAGTAGAACTGTACGAGACAACTTGTCAAACAAAGAGAAATAAGGTCGTATGGGTTCTTATAAGTGCGCAGCTGGTATATGAAAAAAAAGTAAGCAGCTATATTGAAGGTATTATTCAAGATGTGACAAAGTATAAAGGTGCTAATGAAAAGTTAGAGAACGAGCAGGATTCTTTGCAGACAATCTTGGATAGCATCCCTGATGCAATTTATTTCAAAGATAGGGAAAATAGGATCACGCGAGTAAATAAATTTTACGCAAAAGGTTTTGGTGGGAAGGTAGAAAAGATATTAGGTAAAACGGATTTTGATTTCTTTCCTGAAGAACAAGCACGAGAAATGTTCAGCGATGATACTCAGGTTTTAAAGACGGGAAACCCGATTGTGGGAAAGATAGAGCGCACACTGCTGCCTGACGGTACTTGGAATCAAGTTATAACGACAAAGGTTCCTATGTATAATAATAAAGGCAAGATAGTCGGCACTATGGGTATCACAAGGGATATGACCGCTCATGCTAATGCAGAGAGAGATCGTTATACCATGGTTTTAAATGCTCTTATGGTCTTAAGCAAAGCTTTGGAGATGAGAGACCCTTACACTCAAAGTCATGCGAGGGATGTTGGTATTATCGCTCAAAGAATTGGCAAGGAATTAAAAATGAGTAATGAGCAATTAATGCATTTGAAGATCGCTTCAGAGCTGCATGATCTGGGCAAGATAGGTATTCCTCTGGACATACTGATTAAGCCTGGGAAATTAAGCGATCTTGAATATAGCTTGATAAAAGAACATACTAATAATTGCTACAAGTTGATCAAGAATATTGATTTCCCATTTCCTCTAGCAGACATTATTTATCAGCATCATGAGAGGATCGATGGGTCAGGATATCCTCAAGGCTTAATAGGAAAAGATATATTGCTCGAAGCAAAGATCCTGGCAGTTAGCGATGTCCTAGAGTCCATGACAACTAACAGGCCTTATAGAGTTGCTTTAGGAATAAAAAATGCAATAAAAGAACTAAAGTCTGGGTCCGGAACGAAGTATGATCCGGATATTGTAAATATTGTTTTGAAGATAGTAAAAAAGAGCGATAATATGATTTTTTGGAAAGATAAGTAATTTAAATATCACATTAATTGACCATGTATACTTTATTAAAAAAAGATAATAGAACAAGTGCAAGGCTCGGGGGGATTCGAACCTCCAATGGCGATATTCAAGCGCCATTTTTTATGCCTGTTGGCACAAACGGATCTGTCAAGACCTTGACTGCTGAGGATCTAAATGAAGTAGGCGCGCAGATAATGCTGTCAAATACATACCACCTCTTTTTACGTCCGGGTATGGATATAATAAAAAATGCTGGAGGACTGCATAAATTTATTTCTTGGGAAAAGCCTATGTTGACTGATAGCGGAGGTTATCAGGTTTTTAGCTTGGCTAAATTGCGAAAGATGACCGATGAGGGTGTCAAGTTCCAATCTCATATCGACGGATCTTTTCAATTCTTTTCTCCGGAAAACGTTATTGAGGTGGAACAAATATTAGGCTCTGACATGATAATGCCGCTAGATGTTTGTGCCCCTTATCCTTGCGAGAGGCATGAAGCTGAACAATCTGTTGAACGCACAACTCTCTGGGCAAAGAGATCAAAAGAGTATTTTGATGCTAATCAAAATGATGATAAGAAGCAGTTCCTTTTTGGTATTATTCAAGGATCAATATATAAAGACCTTAGGGAGCGTTCTGCTCGAGAGATAATGGCTATTGGTTTTGACGGATATGCTATTGGCGGTGTTAGCGTAGGAGAGCCGGTAAAAGATATGTTCGATACTTTGGATTGGGTCATGCCGCTATTGCCTGACGATAAGCCAAGGTATTTTATGGGGATAGGTCTGCCGGATCAAATTGTTAAAGCTGTCGGAATGGGTATTGACATGTTCGATACCTGCATTCCGACACGTTTTGGAAGGCATGCTTCTGCTTTTACCAGAAAAGGGAAAGTGATTCTAAAGAACAAAGAACACGCTGCTGACCTAGGTCCTATTGATGAAGATTGTGGGTGCATGGTCTGTAAAAAGTATTCCAAGAGTTACCTTAGGCATTTAGCAGTACAGAAAGAAATCTCAGGCTTAAAACTGATCACATATCATAACCTATATTTTTATATCAATATGATGAAGGACATAAGAAAGGCCATAGAAGAAGACAGATATGAGGAATTCCAAAATAAATTTTTAGAGGAATATGGATCAGAATTGAGGAATAGATAATGAGATTTGATATAATCACTATTTTTCCAGACAGCTTAAAACCTTATGTGAATGAATCTGTGCTAAAGCGTGGTCAGTTGAAAAAGAAAATCGATATCAGGCTGCATGATCTTAGGGATTATACAAATGATAAGCACAAGAAAGTTGATGACAGGCCTTTTGGTGGCGGACCAGGCATGATCATGAAGCCTCAGCCTATTTATGATGCTGTAAAAAAGATCAAAGGAAGAAGAAAGGTCAAGGTTATTCTAACTTGCCCAACAGGAAAGCCTTTAACACAAACGTATGCAAAAAAACTGGCAAAAAATAAAAATTTGATTATAATATGCGGGCGATATGAAGGCGTAGATGAACGTATCCGAAAAATGGTCGTAGATGAAAGTATTTCTATTGGGGATTATATTTTAACAGGGGGCGAGTTACCTGCTTTGGTACTAGTTGACTGTATATCAAGGCTGGTCCCTGGTGTTTTAGGAGAAGAGGATTCGCTGTTAGATGAGTCTTTTGAGGAGGGGCTGCTGGAATATCCGCAATATACGAGACCTGCAGATTTTCATGGCGTTAAGGTTCCAAATGTGTTATTATCTGGGCACCATGAAGACGTAAAAGGGTGGCGAAAGGAGCAATCCTTAGCTATAACGAAAAAGAAACGTCCTGATTTATTGAAGGATTAAGTACTGATTAATCGGTAAGGAGGTAGTAAATGATTCAAGATATTGGTAAAGTAATTAAAAAGCTCGACTCAAAATACCTAAGAAGTGACCTGGTTGACTTTGAAGTTGGCGATACTGTCAAGATGAAGGTAAAAGTTGAGGAAGCAGAAAAAGTACGTTTGCACCCATTTGAAGGAATAGTAATTCGTAAAACCGGAAGGGGACTAGCTGCTTCATTTACAGTTAGAAAAATCTCTTTTGGCGAAGGTGTTGAAAGAACTTTTCCTTTACATTCACCTGCTATTGATAGTTTGACAGTAGTCAGCAAGGGCCTTGTCAAAAGAGCTAAGCTTTATTACTTAAGAGATAGAATAGGTAAAAAAGCGAAAGTTAAAAAGAGACAAACACAGTAAGTTATGCTTGATTATGAGAATGAGGTTAAGGCGGACGGCTTCAGCTTAATAATTGGAATTGATGAAGCCGGACGCGGTCCTCTTGCGGGACCCGTTGTTGCTGCAGCAGTAGCTTTAAAATCAAATAATTTCTTATCAACAATTAGAGATTCCAAAAAGATTTCTTCACGACAAAGAGATAAGGCTTTTGATGAAATAAATCAGAATGCCTATGTTGGTATTGGTATTGTTCCAGAGACAATCATTGATCAGATCAATATTTTAGAAGCAACGTTTCTGGCAATGAACAATGCAGTTAAAGACCTTGAAAAAAAATTACCATTATCTGTAAAAGAACAAGAAGGTTTTTATGAAAAGACCTGTTTGCTAATAGATGGAAATAGTTTTAAAAGTGCCGTGCAGTATGCATTTAAAACAATAGTTAAAGGTGATTCAAAAGTTCTATCAATTGCCTGTGCATCAATAATTGCAAAGGTTACGAGAGATAGAATAATGTGCGAGTACGACAAAGAGTTTCCTGCTTATGGATTTAAAAAACATAAAGGATATCCTACGGTCGAACATAAGCAAGCTTTAAGAGAATATGGTCCTTCAAGAATACATCGTAGATCATTTCGTTATTAACCGGGATTTAAAAGAAAGCACTCTTGTTTACAGCATAGGAAAGTATAAAAATTCCCGCCTGCTTAAAATCGCAAGTTATTGCGTAGTGATTTTCTTGATTGCAAAATGAGGGGTTAATGACTTTTAAAAGGAAAAAATTAGGTAAAGAAGGTGAAGAGGCTGCCGTAAAATTCCTTAGATCTAAGGGGTATAAAATAATTGAAAAGAATTTTAGCAATTATCTCGGTGAGATAGATATAATTGCAAAGGATAAAGATACTATATGCTTCGTTGAGGTCAAAACAAGAAGCTCGGATCAATACGACTCTCCATTTGAGGCTGTGTCACAAAAAAAACAAGTTAAGATAGCAAGAGTTGCGATGAGCTACTTGCAGCAAATTGATAAAATGGAAGCTAAGTCAAGATTTGATGTGGTTGGAATAGATCACGAAAAAGAGGGGGAAGAGCGCATCTCTATAGTTAAAGATGCTTTTGAGGTACAGCTGTAGTTCATAGAACTATTAATAATATGTATATAATATATTGAAAAGGCTTAACAATTAGTTTATTATTATGAAGAATTATTGAAGTATTCTTTTCACGCAATTCTTCTGCAGGCATTAATTTGATCTCATTTTACATTTTAATAATTTCTAACAATGAAGAAGTATAAAAATTTCACAATCAAAGAATATTTGGAGGTTCTTTCTCGAAAAGAACCTGTTCCTGGCGGAGGTTCCGCTGCTGCTTTAACTGCTGCTTTGGGTGTTGGGCTAATCACAATGGTTGCAAATTACTCTAAGGCAAAAAGCTCATCCAAAGTTATTGAAAAGAAAACACAAAAGATCATTCGTGAAAGTGAAAAAATGAAGGACCGGCTTTTGGAATTGGTTGATCTTGATGCTCAGGCTTATATGGGCATAGTTGAAGCAAAAAATGGTTCTGCAAAAGAAAAAAACGCTGCTGCTAAGAATGCCAAGAAGATTTCTATTGAAGTTTGTAAACTGTCTTATAAAGCGATTCAGTTAACTCCGTTCCTTGTAAAAAAAGGCAATAAATATTTAATTAGCGATGTTGAAGTTGCAATTGAAATGCTTTTCGCAGCTTTTAACTCAAGCATAGCATTATTGAAAAGTTAGAGGAGAAGATGTCTGCTCAAGTCTTAGATGGAAAAATATTAGCAGCAAAAATTAAGGATTCTCTCAGAAGTGAAGTTGAGAAACTGAAAAAGGAATTTAATAAAGTTCCG
This sequence comes from Candidatus Omnitrophota bacterium, assembly GCA_018812705.1. Taxonomy (GTDB): domain Bacteria; phylum Omnitrophota; class Gorgyraeia; order Zapsychrales; family Zapsychraceae; genus Zapsychrus_A. The sequence continues at coordinate 1,283 of JAHJCZ010000094.1, read as the reverse complement.
ACAATGGTTAATATTGTCATAGGGGATGATCACGGAACTTGTGCTTATGCCAAGTCTCAGGAAAAAGTTGCTGAATATATCGGCATAAACTATGAATTAAAGACGGTTACTGAAGATGTCGGTCAAGAACAGTTAGAAGCGCTTGTTCGTGACCTAAATAGTGATGCGGATGTAAATGGGATTTTGATCCATAAACCTGTTCCCGAGCACATTGATTATGGTTCAGTTGCAAATCACATAGATATTATAAAAGATCTTGAAGGCATAAACATTGCGAATATTGGAAAGATGGTCCTGGGAGAAACAAAAATAGTTCCATGTACTCCTGCGTCAATAATGGAACATATAAAGTCAACAGGTGTTAACATGCGTGGCAAAGAAGCTGTTATAGTCGGATCGAGTTCGATAGTAGGAAAGCCGCTTTGTCTTTTACTGTTGAGAGAATTTGCAACTGTGACTGTTTGTCATATTGGGACCAGTGAGGCAGGGAAATTAGAAGAGCATGTTAAGAACGCTGATATATTGATCGTTGCTGTTGGAATTGCATCATTGATCAAGGGAGATTTGATCAAAGAAGGTGCTATTGTCATAGATGTTGGCATTAACAGAAGCGATAATGGAATTGTTGGTGATGTTGAATATGCTGTTGCAAAAGAAAAAGCCTCGTATATAACGCCTGTCCCTGGTGGCGTTGGCCCTGTTACTGTTGTTATGTTAATGAAAAATGCTATTGAGGCGTTTAAAGCCCAATTATAAATGAGTGGTAAATAATGAAAAAGATCTTAATTATCGGTAGTTCACCAGCTGGAGTTAAAGCGGCTGAGGAGATAAGACAGAAAGATAAAGAAAGCAAGATATCAATGTTATCAGTGGATGGGTTTTATCCATATGATAGAAATTTGTTTGCAGATTATTTATCAAAAGATGTTCTACTGAACGATCTATACTGTTTTCCTGAAAAGTTTTATCAAGACAATAAAATAGATGTGATTTGTGACAGGCAGATCACAAGGATAAATTTTAACAGGTGTAAAGTGTTCACTGAAGAAAAAGAACAAATTGATTATGATGTTCTTGTTATTTGTGACCTCCCATTAAATGCTTATCCCGATATTAAGGGCAAGGCAAGGTCGGGAGTCTTTGGTATGAAAAAGTTAAAAGATATCGAGGGGATATCTAAAACCTTGGATACAGTTGATACTATTTCTGTTCAATCAAATTCGGTTTATGGATTAAATTTAGCTGTCGCTTTAGCAAAAAGTGGAAAAGAGATTTATTTGATC
>JAHJCZ010000093.1 GCA_018812705.1 Candidatus Omnitrophota bacterium | reverse complement strand
CTATCCTGTTTATTCTGCCATTTTTATCATCAAGGAATGTCCCTTTTGTTGTCACCCACCTATAATCTCCATCAGAATGTAGGATTTGATACGTGGTGGTAATTTGAGTATTTGGAATTTTATTATCAGCTGTAAGAACCTTTTTCACTCTATCAACATCATTGAGATGAATCTTTGAGAACCATTCCTCAGGCTTTCCGACAATCTCATCATCATCATAGCCAATGATCTTTTTCCAATTCTTTGAATAATAAATTTCATTAGTGTCAAAATTCCAATCCCACAAACCTTCATCAGAACCAAGCGAAGAAAGCATATATCTTTCCTCTTTAAGCTTTAATTCCTGAATTTCTTTGTTGAGTTCTTGAATCTTGGCATCTTTGCCCGTATGTTCTTTGGCCATCTGACCATACAAGCTATCAACCTCTTCAATAAAGGGCATTAACTTTTCAGGGATATTGTCTTTTAACCCAAAACGCTTCTCTATTTGCTCTTTCAATAAACCTTTATAATCCATAACGTGATCTCAAGCGCCCCTTACAGATTGTATACAAATTTTTTATAAAGAAACATTAACATGTTAATCAACTTCACTAAATTAATTCATTCATCGAACACAACTTGATCAACAAACAACACCTGTTAAATAATGGAATTTAAAAATCCGTTTTCCTACAAAGAAAAATCACATCATAATTCCTTACCGACTAAATCATCTATAGCTTGCAACAATTTATCAGTTTCTATAGGTTTGGCAAATGTAAATTTCACATTAGACAACAATCTTGTACCCTTTAAATAATTCTGAGGATCCCCCCTACCTCCTCCAGATATAGCGATAATTGGCACATCTGGAAGCAACTTCTTAAACTCTATGATCGTTTCCATACCTTCCTTATTAGGCATAATAATATCAGTTATTACTAAATCCAAATTTAATTTTTTACCTAATAAAATTCCTTCATTCCCATCTGAGGCACCTGTTACTTCATGCCCAGCTTTTCTGAGCAAATCACATAACATGCTCTGAAACTCATCATGATCATCAATAACAAGAATTCTAGCCATAAAACACCTCCCCTTTTTTAAATTAATTATTATTTAAGCTAAAGGCAAATAAACATCAAAACATGTCCTCTTACCTTCTTCACTATTTACTATAATCTCTCCATTATGTTCTCTAACTATACCATGGACAACAGAAAGGCCCAAGCCACTTCCTTCTCCAACTTTTTTAGTCGTAAAAAATGGCTCAAAAATTCTCACCATATTCATTGCATCAATACCGCTACCTGAATCAATAATAGACAATTTTGAATACTTACCCTCATAAAGATTTGCATATTTTTCTGCAAACTCTTTATCAATTTTAAATTCATCATAAACAATCTCAAGAACCCCGCCACTTTCACTCATTGCCTGATAAGCATTCATACAAAGGTTCATAACGACCTGCTGGATTTGATTTGGGTCGGCTAAAACACTTCCACATTGGTCATTAATGTTTCGCACCACTTTTATCGGAGACGTCATAGAAGCTTCAACAAAATTAACCGCTTCCTCTATGTAATGGTGAAGCTGCACTTCTCTTAAGTCGGTTATCTCTTTTCTGCTAAAAATAAGCATCTGACTAGAGAGCTCTTTCGCATCTTTAGTTCCTTTAATAATGTGTTCAAGATAGTTTTTAAATTTTTCATCTTTTGGATGATTATCCATAGCCATATCAGCATACCCTCGAATAGCTCCAATAATATTATTCAAACTATGCGCAATTCCATTCGCCATAGTACCAATGGATTCCAATTTTTGCGATTGTCTTAACTGTGACTCTAGACCTAATCTCTTTTCTTCCGCTCTTTTATACTCTGATATATCCTTAAAATCTTCAATAATACCAACAAATTCGCCGCTAGCATCCATAAAAGGAGTAGCAGTTAAAATACATGGGACACCATTACCGTCCGACTTAATACAAACGACTTCTAATTCTATTCTTTTCTTCTTTCTAGACATTTGAAACATCGGACACTGCTCTGTTTCACAAAACTCACATTGAAAATAATCATAACATTTTACATTCTCGATCTTATCTTTACTAACTCCAGACATATGAAGGAAAGTATCATTGACCCTTAACATATTGAAATCCTTATCAATAAGCCTCATTCCATCTGCGGCAACATCAAACATTTGAAAAGCAACTTCTTCAGCCTTTTTTCTGTCAGTCACATCTCTCATTATCCCTTGTACAGCAATGACCTTACCATCTTTTTTTATTGGCACAGCATTGATCTCAGCAAAAAGTATATCTCCATCTTTATGTTTCTGTCTTATTTCTAATCCAAAAACCTCTCTTCCCTTAAGAACACGCATTAATGCATCAGAAACTTTAGTAATGTCATTTAAAGGTGTTGTAACTTTTATGTGCTTACCAATTAGCTCACTTGGGTCATACCCTAAGATTTTTTTTGCACGAGGATTAATATATCTAAAAAAGCCTAAAGGTGTAAGCTGGAAAACGATATCATTAATATTTCTAATAACAACATCAAGCTCTTCCTTTGACTCTCTCACTTTTTCTTCTGCCCACTCACGCTCAGTGATCTCACAGTCTCTAGAATAAATGGTATTACGCAAACTCTTTGTCATCTGATTAAATGAAGCGGCTAAATCACCAATTTCATCTTTTGTATCAATGTCAATATTGATGCTCAAGTTGCCTTCACTTAATTGATCAGTTGCATGATTCAGCTTTGATATTGGAATAGATACCATTCTGTCTATTATCGTCAAAAGTCCCAATCCCAAAATAACGCTAAACACTCCAATAAAAACAACCGATATTTTTGCTATGTTACTTGACTTAGCTACACTTTCCTTAGCATCCAAAACACCCTTTTTAATGATTAGGTCCATCTTTTTCTGCAGCAAACTATTCATTTCGTCTATATTACTATTTAATTGTTCATCGGTAATATATTGATCCTCCCTTAAAAAGAAAGTTCTATCAGCAGCCCTTGAAACACCTTTGAAAATTTTCTCAATTTCTACTTCCATAACATCTTTAATGTTCTGAATTGAATAAAAAGATATCGCAGACATTATAAGCATAAGAGATATAAGTATCCCAAAACTAATCCATAATTTTTTGCCAATGGTCATTCTCATAAAATTTCTGCCATTCTCCTTACAAACACCTCAATTTTCGTCTATTGCTTCAATTTATAATCTTTAAAATATTAACACATATTCCTTTTTTATTCTATACATATGAATCTTAATAGTTATAGTAATTAATTGATTGAAACTTAAATGTGAATAATATTTACCTTTTATTCCACATTCAAATAGAATTATATTTTGAATAAAAACATTTATCCTTACAATGTTCACATGGTATATTATTTAAGACATTTTTAAAACATACTCAGCTAAATACCAGAGTTCTTTCCTTGGGAAAAGAAATGCCCCCATGAAAAGCCTTATAAAGATATTCTTGACTATTTTTTCAATTACAGCGACACTCTGCTATCACAAAAGCATTGGTTGACGGAAGAATCAAAAAAACAAACTAGCTGGCGCCATACACGCTTATTGCAGAGCAGCAGCTTTTGGTCAAATAGGAAAATACCTAGAAGAATTGCAGAAAATTGTTTTCGAGATGAAAAAAGAGATGAATGGAAAACCTTTCATCGGTGGATTTACTGCAGGAGAACAAGGAAATATAAAAGGTTACGGTTGTTTTCATGGGAATTTATCTAGCTCAATGGTAATTTTTGGAGAAAATTAATTAAATTATTTTTCTTAAGCAAAGTCTCCAACACACAATTATGAAATACTATTCTATAAAAACAAAAGGCATCAGACTTCAAACAAAAATATTCTTTACTATTTCTGCCCTAATAGTTGTTTCTATGGGAGCTACATCTTACTTTTTGCTCAACAACATAAGAAAAAACATGGTGGACTCTTTCAGAGATAGAGGATTACTCTTAGCAACTGAGTTTGCTAAAAAAATAGCTGAAGGTATTTTAATTGAAGACCTTCAATTCCTTAAAAACTCTGCTGACAAATTGAAAACTTACCCTGACGTTGGATACTTGAACGTTTATGGAGAGCTAAACACAAATTTAGTAAAAAGAATTTTCATTGCTGGCACTTTTGAAAACAACAAAACACTGAAGTCACTGCCAAGTAGTACAAGCATAACATCCTTATTAAGAGAGAAAAAAAGAAAATTCCCTGTGCTTGAAATTCTCACACCAATCACATATGAGAACGAAACTATTGGGGCAGTCCAACTTGGAATGTCTTTGGATAGGATTGACAAAGAGATTATGAATAGAACCAAGTCTTCTGTTTTTTTAGTCACAGTATTTATTCTGCTGAGCCTTATGATATCGTATTTTTTATCTTTATCGATCACGCAACCTATTAATTCACTAGTATCCAGCGTAAAAATGATCAGTGCTGGAAAGTTATCCCATATTGTCGAGTCTACTGATAAGAATGAACTGGGAGAATTAGCCGACTCGATCAACAAAATGACTGCTGACCTAAGAAATACGACAGTTTCTATCAATATCTTGAAGAAAGAACAACAGCGTTTTAGAGATGTTGCAGAGAGTAGTGGCGACTGGATATGGGAAGTAGACTCTGAAGGAAGATATGTCTATTCTAATCATACTGTTGAGAATATTTTAGGATATAAATCCGAAGATATTTTAGGAAAATTCTTTTACGACTTTTATCCTCTGAATGAACAAGAAGCGATCAAGAACATAATTTTTGAAGCGTTCGACAACAAGAATGAAGTTAAAGACTTAATTAACTTTGGAGTAAAAAAAGATGGGAATATTATAAATATTATTACTGCTGGCGTACCTATTCTTGACAATGAAGGAAATATGATCGGCTACAGAGGCGTTAATCGAGATATAACAAAAAATATACAAGCAGCAAACGAAAAAGAAAACTTGCAAAGTCAACTTTTACAATCACAAAAAATGGAATCTATAGGAACTATGGCTAGCGGCATTGCACACAATTTCAACAATATCCTTGCTTCAATTCGTGGTTATACTGAAATGGCACTTGAAGATACTGATAAAAACAGTCGCACCTATAGCGATCTGCAAAAAGTAATAAAAGGTGTTATCAGCGCACAAAAACTAGCCCAACAAATGCTCATTTATAGCAGAACATACAAAGATGAGTCTCGAAATATAGCAATCTCTCCTGTTATTAAAGAAGTATTATCCATGTTTAAAGCCTCAGTAAAAGGCTCTATAGAAATAAGAGAACAAATTGAAAATAATTGCGGCTACGTATTAGCTGACTCAAACCAAATACAGCATGTTATATTAAATATATGTACAAACAGCGTTCACTCTATAGATAAACCTAATGGATTTATTGAAATATCTTTATCAAGGCTATATATTGATACGGATATGTCCCCTAAACATGCAAATCTGCATGAAGGTGAGTACATCAAGATCAGCGTCAAAGATAATGGTCATGGAATAGATAAAGATACTCTTAATCGAGTATTCGAGCCATTCTTCACAACTAAAGAAATCGGGAAAGGTACTGGACTAGGATTATCAATGGTACATGGAATTATTAAAGGTTATGGCGGCGCAATAACAGTTGAAAGTGAAGTAGGGAAAGGAACTACTTTTACAATATATTTACCAAGAACCAAAACAATCTAAGGATTATTATTTAAGGATCTTCTTAAATAGTAAATTTTAGGACTTAAAAGGAGAAAGCTAATGGCAAAAATACTAATAATTGATGATGACGATGTAAGAGAAATGTTGAGAGAACTATTAGAAAGAAAAAACTATGAAGTCGATGTCGCTTCCAATGGTCTTGAGGGCGTTGATCTTTATCGCCAAGACCCTACAGACTTAGTTATCACTGATATAATTATGCCAGAAAAGGACGGCGTAGACACAATATACGAGCTTGGAAAAGAATTCCCGCTATTAAAGGTGATTGCTATATCTGGTGGTGGAAGAGGAAATGCTAATGACTACCTTGAATCAACAAAAATGCTATCAAGCGTCAAATATTCTTTTACTAAACCATTTGCAACTGAAGATATTTTAAAAGCCGTCAACGAACTTCTTGCTATAACCGACTAATAAAATCTTTAATTAATCATCCCAAGCGATATCATCCGCCACTGCTGAATCATTAGAGGGTTCCATCATTCCGCCCTCATCTTTTTTCCTTGGCAAAAAATGTACATTATTAGCCGCTACTCTAACCCTGCTCTGTGTTTTTCCATCTTTTTCCCAACGATCCTGCCTTAAACGACCTTCAACAATAATACCGCTTCCTTTTGACAGATACTTAGAACAATTTTCAGCAATAACTCCCCAAACTTCGATATCAAAAAAAGACACTTCTGTAACCTTTTCACCGTTCTTCGAAAAAATACGGTTGTTTGCAATTGATAAATTACAAACTGCCCGTCCCGATGATGTATATTTCATCTCTGGATCTCTTGTAAGATTTCCCATAATGTTTACACTATTTAAACTCATCTAAAATTCCTTTCTTAAATTAATTATACCTTCACTTTTTCCTTAGATTAGTTCATGTTTAAAATAATTACAAGATATATTTAAAAATAGCATTAACATCAAATCATCATATTTTCATAATAAAAAAAAGCCCTCTTGAATGTTAATATTCAAGAGGGACTCTTTTTATTACAACTATTTTCTTCTCAGAGGTCTTCTTTTAAGAACTTCTTTTCTATGTAGTCTTTTACCCTGACCTTCACCCTTTTTCTTACCATAACCATTCTCACCTTTTTGACCATCACCGTTCTTACCTTTTTTACCATACAGACCTTCTCTTCTATCTCTTCGATTCTCCCTGCGATCCTTAACATCTTCTTTTCTATCTTTCCTATCTTCTAGCCTATCTCGGACATCCTCTTTTCGATCTCTTACATCTTCTCTTCTATCCACCCTATCTTCTAGCCTATCCCGGACATCCTCTCTTCTATCCCAAACATCTTCCCTCTTGTCTCTTTTTATATTATTCTCTAATCTTCCAATTTGCTTTTCTAATCTCGCTTGTTCATTAGAATCATCTGTATTAGAAAGTTTATTATTTAGATTAGCAAGTCTTTTAGCTTTTATCTTGTCATCCTTTCTATCCCGAACATCCTCTTTTCTGTCACGTACATCTTCTCTTCTATCTACCACATCCTCTCTTCTATCACGTACATCTTCCCTTCTATCCCATTTATCCTCACGCCTATCTCTCACGTCTTCTCTTCTGTCCCACCTATCTTCTCGTCTATCTATTACATCTTCGCCTCTATCTATTTTATCCTCTATACGATCTCTATTTCTTTCTTTATTATTCCTTCCTTGACCCGGATGCTCTTGCCTAAAATCTTGTTTATATTCACGTCTTTCCTGGTTTTCATTCTCTATATATGCTTTCTTTTCATCACGAAACTCCTTCATCTTCTCTTGCATCTCTCTTGGTGATAATCCTTGCGCTTTATATTCATCTAATGCCGCTTTCCTTCGTGCATTAAAATCTTCCTGCCATTGCTGTTGCTCATCCTTCTGGTTTTGAAGATAATCTTTATGTTCTTCTCTCCAATCAGCTTCGGTCTCTTCTTCCTGCGCATATAAATATACGCCTGAAAACATCAAAACCCCTACAATTAATAAAACTTTTAATTTCATAATTATTACCTCTCTTTCCCATTAGTTACTTGGTTCAATTCTTTAAACACAAAAAAAACGAAAAAGTTTCGAAAATTTATCCGGTTGCCATTATACTACGCATGTTGTTGTATTACAACTGTTTACCTAACGTCTGTACTTTTATTAGCTTAAGTTTTTACAATATTTCTCATCCCTTCAAACATCAATTTTTAAAATCATAGGTTGAATCTTTAAGTAAATGAACGTAAACTAATGAATAATAGAAAACTGTTAAACAGAACTAACACTACTTTAGTAAACAATCCTTGAAAATATTGCATTATGATTTCTAAAATCCTAAAAATAATAAATTCCGCATTAATTTTCATTATTTTTGCTCATCTTGCAGAAACTCTTTATGGAACGATCACCTACCAACCATTAATATATCTTAATATCATTATTTTCCCTTTTCTTAAGTTTTTCATATTAACTGGGATATTGGGGTCAATTGTCGAAATAATAAGTAAAGAAAATATTGTTTTCAACAAAGAACCCTTCTTTTACAATGCAAAAAAGTATTGGATAATATTGCTTATTTTTTCAATATGCCCTTTTGCAGTCCACTTTATGTCTTTTATCACAATTGGAATCTTTGAAATCATACCTCTCAACATAACATATGCCATGTTCAGCTTAATAATCTACTATTTATTAAGTTTTTTAATGATCCATCAAAAATATTTAAAACCATTAAAAATACCAACTAGAAAATT